>JANNEX010000243.1:0-4659 GCA_031379155.1 Rubrivivax sp. | reverse complement strand
TTCCCAGAACTGGCGGCCGTAGCCGGTGGAGCCGCGAAAGTTCATTTGCAGCACGCAGTAGCCGCGGTTGGCCAGGAACTGCACTTCGGGGTTGTAGCCCCACACGTCACGCGCCCAGGGGCCGCCGTGTGGGTTGACGACACAAGGCAGCTCTATGGCTTCACGGCCCACCGGCAGCGTCAGGTAGCCATGGATGGTCAGGCCGTCGCGGCTTTGGTATTGGATGGGCTTCATGGGCGCCATGTCAGCGGCCGGCACTTTTGGGTTGATCTCGGCCAGCACACTCAGGTTGTCGCTCTTGGCGTCGTAGATGAAGCGGGTGCCCGGTGTGCGGTCGCTACCGGCGGCGACGATGAATTTGTCTTCAGCGCGCGTGGCGCTTTGCAGCGTCACTGTCATGCCAGGCACTTTGGCAGTTATGCGCTGGTAGATGCGCTCGGTCGCGCTGTCGAAGAAGCGGCGCTCAATCTTGGCGGTGACGAAATTGGCCTCAGTGATCTTCTTGCTCAGGCGCGACCAGGTGGCGCCGCCCAGGTCAACCTCGGGGTGCACAAACACCAGCTTCTCGGCGTCGGGTTTGGCCGGGTCGATGATGACCAGCGCCTTCTTGTCGCGGCCCCGGTTGCTGATGGCGTACAGGCCCCGGTTGTCAGCCGTGAAGGTGGCGACGTTGACTTCGGTTTTGTAGTCAGTGGTGATGATGGGCTTGAAGTCAGCCTTGTCGTCGGCGCGGTAAAGCACCACGCTTTTCAGGCCATCAGTGCGTATGGCCACGCGCACCCGGCCGGCGTGGTCGGTGGTCCAGCCGGTGATGTCACCCGGGTTCTTGGCCACCAAGGTTTCTTTGCCTGAGCGCAGGTCAATGCGGTAGACATCGAAGACCTCGGCGTCGCGCCGGTTGTGGCTGACCAGGATGTGGTGGGGGTCGTCGGGCAATTCGTCCAACAACTCTGCGCGCACCTTGTCGCCGGGGGTCAGGTCGGTGACCTTGCCTGTGGCCACGTCCACCGACACGAGGTGAAAGTTCTCATCGCCGCCAAAGTCTTTGACGTAGAGGATGCGGTCGCTGCCTTTCCACGAATAGATGCCGATGTCACGTGCCGTTTCTGCCGTCAAGCGACGCGGCTGGCCCACGGGCTGGCTGCCTTTGAGGGGCTGCACAAATACGTTCAGGCGCCGTGGCTGGCCGTCCACCGACACCGGCTGCATGAAGCCCAGGGTTTTGCCGTCGGCACTCAGGCGGAAATAGGCCTTTTCAGGGTTGCTGAAAAAGTCGCGCACGGCATAGGCCTTGGGGATGCCAGCCGCGTGCACGGGCATCGGCAAGGCCAGCGCGACGGCCAGCGCGGCACTGACCAGGCCCACGGCCAAGGCGAAGGATGAAAAGCGGGGCAAACGGGGAAAGTGGGGAAAGCGGGGCAAGCGGGGCAAGCGGGGCAAGATGTTCATGGGATGCAAGCAGCGTGGGGGCAGCGGGCATTTTGTGGCGATTGCACCGCTGAGCCCCAAGGCCGTGCGACGAGCGGGCAGTTTGCGGGGATGAAGCGGGGATGAAGCGGGGCTGGGCGGCCTTTGCCGTCAGCCCGTTCGCGTCAAAAACCCAGGTGCCGCCCGCAGCTGCGGCCGGGCTTCACGACTGCTCGAGCGCGCGTGTCACGATCTCGCGCACATCGCTGCTCAGGTCGGCCTTGGCCGCTACGCGCACGATGGCTTCGCGCGCGGCGCTGCGGTAGGGCTCAGCCAGCGATGCCCAGCGGTCCATGGCGCGTGCCATGCGGCCAGCCACATGGCCATTGATGGCGTCCAGCTCCACCACCTTGTCGGCCCACAGCACATAGCCTGCGGCGTCGGGGCGGTGAAAGGCGGCGGGGTTGGCGGTGAAGAGTTGCGTCAACAGACTGCGTGCCCGGTTGGGGTTCTTGATGGAAAAGTCGGGGTGCTGCAGCAAAGCCTTGGCGCGCGCAAAGGCGCTGCCGGGCTGACCTTCGTGCACACCCGGCACCGGCTCGGGGGCGGTGGCTTGCAGCGCGAACCATTTGTCCAGCACCAGCGCGTCGCCCTGCGCCAGCGTGTGGAAGCGCTTGATGGCGCTGTCGGCCAACAGCGAATGCGACTCGACCAGCGCTTGCAAGGCGCCCAGCCGGTCGCTCATGTTGCTGGCGTCTTTGAAGCGCTGGTAGGCGCGGCCTTGCCAGATGGCGTCGCCACTGCGTACGGCCTGGCGGCACAACATGCGCAGTGCCAGATTGGCCAGTGCACGGGGGCCGGCTTGGCTGGCTGCGGGGCTGTAGCCTTCGCGGGGCTGATGCATCTCAAAGGCCTTGGCCCAGTCGTCATGCAGACGATCAGCCAGGCGCGCCAGCCACTGTTCACGCACGACGTGGATGCGCTGCGGGTCGGCTGCCTGCAATTGCTCGGCGATGTAGGGCTCGCTGGGTGTGGTCAGCACTTGGGCCTTGAAGGCGGGGTCGAGTGCGGGGTCGTTCAGGGTGTGGCGCAGCGCCGCGCACAAGGCGTCGTCAAGCACCGGTGAATGGCCCGTGGCGACGGCCGTGAGCAAGCGGTCCAGCATCAAGCGCTGGCCGGCTTCCCAGCGGTTGAAGGGGTCGCTGTCATGGGCCAACAGCACCAGGCGGTCGGCGTCAGCCAGGCCGTCTGCCAAAAGCACCGGCGCAGAAAAACCGCGCAGCAGCGAAGGCACAGGCGCTTGTTCAATCAGCTCAAAGCTCCAGCTTTGTTCTGCGCTGTCCAGCACCAGCACCTGCGGCACGCACAAGGCCCGGCCGTCGGCGCCCAGCAGGCCCATGGCCACGGGGATGACAAAGGGCTGTTTGATGGCCTGGCCTGGTGTGGGCGCGCTGCTTTGGCGCAGCGTTAGCGTGTAGCGCTGGGCAGCGGCGTCATAGTGGCCGCTGGCGGCCACGCGTGGCGTGCCGGACTGGGCATACCAATGTTTGAAGTTCTCTAGCCTTTCTGTCAGCTCACTTGCCGGGTTAGCGTCGGCTATCGCCTGGGCAAAATCGTCGCAGGTCACGGCTTGGCCGTCGTGGCGCTGGAAGTACAGCGTGATGCCTTTGGCAAAGCCTTCGCGGCCCACCAGGGTGTGCATCATGCGCACGACTTCCGCGCCTTTTTCGTAGACCGTGGCGGTGTAGAAGTTGTTGATCTCGAAGTAGCTGTCTGGCCGCACCGGGTGCGCCATGGGGCCGGCATCTTCAGGGAACTGCATGGCGCGCAGGCGCTTCACGTCCTCGATGCGTTTGACGGCACGGGCTGAGGCCGAGCCGGCCATGTCCATGCTGAATTCCTGGTCGCGGAAGACCGTCAAACCCTCTTTCAGGGAGAGCTGAAACCAGTCGCGGCAGGTGATGCGGTTGCCGGTCCAGTTGTGGAAGTATTCGTGGCCGATGACACTCTCAATCGCCGTGAAGTCTTCGTCAGTCGCCGTGGCCTGGCTGGCCAGCACGTACTTGGTGTTGAAGACATTCAGGCCCTTGTTTTCCATGGCGCCGCCGTTGTAGTCCTCCACCGCCACGACCATGAAGCGGTCGAGGTCCAGCGCCAGGCCAAAACGCGCTTCGTCCCACACCACGCTGGCTACCAGCGAATTCATGGCGTGCTCGGTTTTTTCCAGGTCGCCGGGGCGCACATAGATTTGCAGCAAGTGGTCGCGCCCGGCGCGTGTGCGCACACGCTGTTCTCGCGCCACCAATTGGCCCGCCACCAGGGCAAACAAATAGCTGGGTTTGGGAAAAGGGTCTGACCAGCGTGCTTGGTGGCGGCCGTTGTTCAGGTCTTTTTGTTCGAGCAGATTGCCGTTGCTCAGCAGCACCGGGTACTTGGCCTTGTCGCCGCGCAAGGTGACGGTGTACACCGCCATCACGTCAGGCCGGTCCAGGAAGTAGGTGATGCGGCGAAAGCCCTCGGCTTCACACTGCGTGCACAGCAGGGGGCTGGCGCTGCTGTTGCCGCCGCTGTTTGCGCTGACGTACAGGCCCGACAGCTCGCTGTTTTTGTCAGGCGCGCAAGTGTTGCGGATGTCCAGCGTGAAGCTGGCTTCCACCGGCGGGTTGTCGATGACCAGGTCACCACCCTCGTGGCGGAACGACACACTTTGGCCGTTAGCCTGCACACGCAGCAGCGTCAGGCCTTCGCCGTGCAAACGCAGTGGCTGCGCTTCTTGCGCGGCATTGCGCTCAATCTGCAAGCGGCTGGCCACGATGGTCTTGGCGGGGTCCAGGTCAAACGTGAGTTCCACGCTGCGGATGAAAAACGCCGGTGCGCTGTAGGCGTCACGGCGCACCGGGGTCGAGCTGGCTTCGCGCATGGTCTGCGGTCTCCTGGGTTTGTTTTTTACAGCCCCTGTTTGAGGCTGGCTTCGATGAAGATGTCCAGGTCGCCGTCCAGCACCTTTTGGGTGTTGCTGATTTCGACGTTGGTGCGCAAGTCTTTGATGCGGCTTTGGTCCAGCACGTAACTGCGAATCTGGTGGCCCCAGCCGACATCGGTCTTGGTGTCTTCCAGCTTTTGCTGCTCTTCCATGCGCTTGCGCATCTCAAAGTCGTACATGCGCGAGCGCAGCCGCTTCCAGGCCACGTCGCGGTTGCTGTGCTGACTGCGTCCGTCTTGGCACTGCACCACGATGCCCGTGGGGATGTG
>JANNEX010000229.1:0-4856 GCA_031379155.1 Rubrivivax sp. | reverse complement strand
TTGCCGGGGCATGAGTGGTTTTACTTGGCGCAGCGGAGTGACAGGCCGCTTTAGGCCCCGAGCGATCCTCATTCCCGGGGGCCGCACAAACTGTTGATCAAGCGCTTCATCCTTTCTGGGTATGCGCCGGCCCGCAAAATTGTCGTACGCTGATGGCTCCTTTCCACGAGGAGTTCACCATGCAACTGAAATTCTCCAAGAACGTCGTCAAGGGTGTGTGCACTGTGTCCGGCCCGCAGGTCGCGGTGGTGCTCAGCGACACCGGCCAGGCCAACGTCATGATCAACTTGGCCTTGTCGGACGGCACCCACTTCCACTTTCCCGATGGCTCGGGAACTCAGGCTTCACAGTCGACCGTGCTGCCGCCAGGCGACTACGACTGCGCCATCATGGTCGCGGCCTTTGGTCATGGTGCCTTTGGGTCCACCTTCAACGCGCAGGTGTCGATAGGCGGCAAAAAAGTGGCCAGTGCGGTGGGCAGTTTGCCTGCGGGCGTTGACTCTGAAGACGACATTCAGTCGTTTTTGTTGCGCGTCGCTTGATCACGTCCAGGAGGATCGCCATGAAGCCCATTGCCCGGTTGTGCATCCCGCTTGCGGCCCTGTTGATGGCGCCATTGCCGTGGTTGGCGGTGGCGGCTGAAAAAGACGCCATTGCCGACTACCAGGCCAACCTCAGCGCCGGTGCTGTTTCTGCGGCTGAAATGCTGGGCCTTGCCGCCAGCGCCGTCAGCACCTTGCAAGCGCCCAAAGACTTTGTGGCCGCCATCAACGCGCTCAACGCGGGTGACGCCAAGACGGGCTTTGGTCTGTCTTTCACTCCCGCCCGCACCAGCTTTGCGCCCGTGTCGATAGGCGACTACCGCAACAAGCTCGGTTCACGCGCGTGGGCCGGCACCAGCTTCAGCTACGCGCAAAACACCAACACGCGCGGCGGCGTGGACTACAAACAAGAAGCCTTGGCGCTGCACATGGCCTTCTACATCAACAAAGACGATGACCCTGTGATCGCCGGGTATGAAGCTTTTCAGAAATGTGTGCCCTTATTGAAGTTGGCCGACGACCGCACGACGCGACTGCTTGTCTTGCGCGGTGAGGTGCGCAATGAGTTGAAGAAAAAAGTCGAAGCCAAGGAAATCAAAGAGTTTGACGAAGAGATGGTCGGTCAACTGGCCGCGCAGCGCCTGGCTGCCGAAGAAAAGGGCAAAACATTTGCGGCCAAGGCCGCGCCGCTGTACCGGGCCTGCGTGGACGATGCGGTTAACGACGCCAAGTCGAAATGGAATGCCAGCCAGTTTGCCCTGACCGTGGGTGAAGGCCGCATCCACAACCCGGCGGCTGGCTCAAGCAGACTGTCGCTGGGTCGCCAGGCTTCGGTCACGGTGGCTCTGGGCCCCAACCCCGACAGTCTGGTCAACATCACAGTGCGCCGCACCAGCAAGGCGCTGGACTTGCCCACGATCAGCAGCACACCGGCGTACAAATCGTCTACGCTGGCCGGCGCACGCTGGACCTACCGCGCCATTGACACCAAGGATCTCTACGCGATTGCCGAGATCAGCAACGCCAAGGCGACAAACACGGTCAGCACCAGCGTCTTCAAATACGCGTTTGGTGTTGACAAGCGCCTCTCAGAAGGCATGTGGTTGGAATTGCGGCTGGGACGAAACCGCACCCAGGACGGCAAGGCCGAACAGACCTCCGCTCTGGCCAGCGTCAAGTTTTCGCCAGAGACCAGCCTGGGGCGCTGAAGTTTTGCGCCCACGTGTGCTGCGGCCCTAGACCAGCCGCAGTTTGGGTTCGAAGCTGGGCTGCTCGGCGGTAGATCGCGCGGCGCCGTCGAGCGCCGCGCTCAAGGCGCGCGCCAATGGGCGGTCGTGCTGTGGATTGCCTAACGCGTCATCGCCTGGCGCATTCACCACCTCCAGCTGCACATCGGTGCCGTGGTTCTCCACCCCATACCCCACATCCCCAAACCAAAACGCATACTCTGGCTGCGTCGTCTCCGTCCCATCCACCAACTTGTGCCTCGGCCAGATGCCCACCACGCCACCCCAGGTGCGCTGGCCCACCAAGGTGCCTATGCCCATGAGCTTGAAGCAGTGGCTGAAGATGTCGCCGTCCGAGCCCGAGTGTTCATTGGTCAGTGCCACCACCGCGCCGGCCGGTGCTTCGTCGGGGTAGCAGGTGGGTTGGCCCCAGCGTGAAATCGTCCAGGCGATGCGTTTGCGGGACACCTTTTCCAGCAGCAACTGGCTGACGTGGCCGCCGCGGTTGAAGCGCACGTCGATGATGAGCGCGTCGCGGTCGCATTCGGTGCCGAAGTAGCGGTGAAACTCAGCGAAGCCCGCGCCCATCATGTCGGGCAGGTGCAGGTAGCCGACCTTGCCGCCGCTGCTTTCATGGACCCAGGCACGGTTGGCTTCGACCCATTCGCGGTAGCGCGCCGGAGTCTCATCGGCCAGGGCGGTGATGAGCACGTCTCTGCGCTCACCTTGCGCGTTAGCCAGCGCCAGCGCCACCTTGGCGCCGGCCTGGTTGACGAGCAAGGCCTGCGGTGGCAGTTGCGCGCTGACGGCCTGGCCGCCCACGGCGACAATGCGTTCACCGGGTTGCGCGGCCACGCCCACGGCGTTGAGCGGTGAATCGGCGGCGGCATCCCAGGCGTCGCCTTGCACGGTGCGCACGATTTCCCAGCCGTCAATGCCGTGGCTGGGCGGTTTGAGTTCCACCGCCAGATGGCCCAGCGCCACGGCCGGGGGCTTGCGGTGGTCGCCACCCATCTCATACGCATGCGAGGTGCCCAGCTCACCTTGCAGTTCCCAGATCAGGTCAGACAGCTCGCTGCGGGTGGCAACACGCGGCAGCAGCGGCGCGTAGCGTTCGCGCATGGCCGGCCAGTCGACGCCGGACATGTCTTCGCGCCAGAAGTGGTCACGCTGCAAGCGCCAGACTTCATTCAGGATCTGCGCCCATTCTGCGGCTGGGTCGACGGCCACACGCAGCCGGCTCAGGTCGATCAGGCCACTCTCGCGCGACGGTTTTTCTTCGGGCGGTTTGCTGCGTTCGTCGGGCGCTTTGGTGGCGTCGATGGCGCGCCAGGTTTTGCCGTTGCGCACCAGCAGGGTGTGCGCGTCGGCGGCCAGCACAAAGCTGTCGGCCTGCGCCAGCAAGGTTTTGACTTGTGCGGTTTCCAGGTCAAACACTTCCAACTTGCCGGGGCTGTCTTTGTGGCCGCCACGGCCTTGGGCGCCAGCGATGGGCAGCGATGTCCACAGCACCTTGCCACGCGCCGCGCCGGCAATCTGGCCCAGGCGCGCTTCGGGCACCGGGAAGGCCGCCACGCGGCGCGTCAGGCCTTGGGTGTCGATGGCAGGCAGTGACGTGGGTGGAGGTCCGCTTGCCGCATCAACAAGCGCGTCGCGGCCCTCTTTGCCACGCTCTTTCATGCCCTTGGGCTTGGGCTCAAAGGGCGGCGCTGCGCCAGCTTGCAGGGCGATGAGATAGGGCCGCGCGGCGCGCGGGAAACTCAGCTCAAACTGCACCGCGTCGTAGACGGGGTCGAAGGTGCGCAGCGACAGGAAGTAGAGGTAGCGGCCCTCGGGGTCGAAGGCCGGCGCGTAGTCGCGGAACTCGGCCTGCGTGGCCAGCAGCGTTTGCTGACTTGACACGTTAGCCAGCTTGATCGCCGTGTGGCGCATGCTGGTGGCGTAGGTGTAGGCCAGCCAGCCGCCGCAGGGCGACCACACTGGGTCTTCGATGCGGCCAAAACTGCTGTGGTCGATGCGCGTGAGTGTGCCGCTGTCGGTGCAGCCCACCCACAACTCGTTGCGGTGGTTGGCCAGCGCCAGTTGGGTGCCGCTGGGCGCGGCGCGCAGGGCGGTGATGCGGCCCAGGCTCCAGGGCAGTTGTCGTGCGGCTTGCCCGCTGAGCACTTCGATGCACTCTTCACTGCTGGCGCCGCTGGTTTCGCTCACGGTGACCAGCGTGGCGCCATCGGCCAGCCACTGGCCCAAACGCCGACGCGCGTGGCCGCTGCCATGACGGCTCACCGCCCCTTCCCACAGCGGCAGCGTGAAGAGCTGGCCACGCGCTTCCACCGCCAGACTGTGGCCCTGCGGATGCACATTGACGCCCTGCACCTGTTCGGCGGCCGGCACAAAACGCCGTGCGGCTTGGGTGCGTGCACTGGGCACGCTGATGTCGAGCTTGTGCGTGCTGTGGTTGGCCGGGTCAAACAGCCACAGGTCGGCGGCACAAGCGTAGACGATGCGTTCGCCGTCGCTGTTGGCACTGCGCGCGTAGTGCACCACGTGGTGGGTGTGTTGGCGCGCATCGCTGCCGTCGGGCAGGCAGGACCACAGGTTGCCCACGCCGGTGTTGTCGTTGATGTAGTAGAGCCGGTGGCCAATCCACATCGGCGTGGTCGGGTTGGCTGGCACCTCGGCCAGGCGTCGAAACTGGCCACCGTCTTCGTCTTCCACCCACAACTGGCCGACACGGCCACCACGGTAGCGCTTCCAGCGTGCCGGGTCGCCGGTGTTGCGGCCAATCACGCGTCGCCCGCCCGGGCCGTAGGCCAAGTGGTCGATGGCGCCTAGCGGCACACGTTGCGGCGCTCCGCCTTGCAGCGCCAGCGTGAAGGCGTGCCAATGGCGAAAAAAGGGCTGGCCGTGGTTGCTGCAAAAGACGATCTCGCCCGCCGGCGTAAAGCCACGCACGGCCAGGTCACTGCCCAGCCAGGTCATGCGCCGCGCTGCGCCGCCGGCAGCGGGCATGAGCCAGACTTCGCTGTGCTGTTCATCGCGTCCGGCATAGGCCAGCCAGCGGCCGCAAGGCGATATCTGCGGTGTCGAC
>JANNEX010000218.1:0-2090 GCA_031379155.1 Rubrivivax sp. | reverse complement strand
CGCACGCTGTGCCCGGCGTGCAAGGTGCGCGACGAAGCCGTCACGCGCGAAAGCATCGACGAGATTGCCAAGCCCTGGCGCCTGTCAGGCGGGGTGCGGCCCTTCAAGCCCGTGGGCTGCCTGGAATGCCGCCACACCGGCTACCGTGGCCGCGCGGGCTTGTATGAGTTGCTGCTGATGAACGAAAGCACGCGCAGCGCCATCCACCCCAGCCTGGACGCCGACGCGCTGCGCCGCCAGGCCGTGAAAGACGGCATGCGCCCGCTGCGCCTGGCCGGTGCCATGAAGGTGGCTGAAGGCTCGACGACGCTGGAAGAGGTGCTGCGCAGCACGCCCGGCCTGAGTTGATTGGGGCATAGGCCGCAGCGCCTTACGTGGAAACCACAGCCAGCCGCGCCGGGGTGCTCCCTAGAATCCTCTGATTGCCCACGGTCGGAGGAGACACAGCTTGAAGATCAAAAGCGAGAAGGACTTCTGGTCCGGGTTAATGTTCATCCTGGTGGGCATCGCCTTCGCCTGGGGCGCCACCAACTACAGCTTTGGCAGTTCCGCAAGGCCTGGCCCGGCTTACTTTCCCTTTGGCCTGGGTGTGCTCATGTCCATCCTGGGCGCCATGATCCTGTTCAAGGCGCTGACCTTTGAAGTCGAAGGCGGCGACAAGATTGGCCCCTGGGCCTGGAAGCCGCTGACCATGATCACCGCCACGGTGGCCATCTTTGGCTGGACGCTGCCGCACCTGGGCATGGTCATCTCGCTGCCCATTTTGGTGGTGGTGGCGGCGCTGGCGGGCGATGAGTTCCACTGGAAAGACGCGCTCATCAACGCCGTCATCTTGACCATCGGCAGTTGGTTCATCTTCATCTGGGGGCTGAAGTTGACAATTCCCCTGTGGCCTTCTTTCATCACCGGCTGAGGCGCTGACCATGGAACTCATCAACAACCTGATGCTGGGTTTTGGCGTCGCCTTCACGGCGCAGAACCTGCTCTATGCTTTTGGCGGCGCCGTGCTGGGCACGCTCATCGGTGTGCTGCCAGGCCTGGGCCCGGTGGCCACCATTGCCATGCTGCTGCCCAGCATCTACGCGCTGGACGCCACACCCGCGCTCATCATGCTGGCCGGTATCTATTACGGCGCGCAATACGGTGGCAGCACGACGGCCATCCTGATCAACGTGCCGGGTGAATCCAGCTCGGTGGTGACAGCCATTGACGGCTACCAAATGGCGCGCAAGGGCCGGGCCGGTGCGGCTTTGGCGGCGGCGGGCTTGGGCTCCTTCTTCGCCGGCTGTGTGGGCACCATCATCATCGCGGCCTTTGCGCCGCCGCTGACCGAACTGGCCTTCAAGTTTGGCCCCGCCGAGTACTTCAGCCTGATGGTGCTGGGCCTGATTGGCGCCGTGGTGCTGGCTTCGGGTTCGCTGGTCAAGGCCATCGCCATGATCTTGCTGGGCTTGCTGCTGGGTCAGATCAACACCGACGTTATTTCTGGCGTGCCGCGCTACAGCTTTGACATCCCGGAGCTGACCGACGGCATCGGCTTTGTGGCCATTGCCATGGGGGTGTTCGGCTTTGGCGAAATCATCACCAACCTGGGCATGCCGGCTGAACACCGCGAGGTCTTCACCAAAGACGTGAAGGGCCTGTGGCCGACCTTTGCCGACTTCAAGCAGGCATTCCCCGCCGTGCTGCGCGGCACAGCGCTGGGCTCCCTCCTGGGTGTGCTGCCCGGTGGCGGTGCGCTGCTGGCTTCTTTTGCCGCCTACACGGTGGAAAAGAAGATGCCCATGAAGCCCGGCGAAGTGCCCTTTGGCCAAGGCAACATCCGCGGCGTGGCAGGGCCTGAAAGTGCCAACAACGCGGGCGCTCAAACCAGCTTCATCCCCATGCTGACGCTGGGCATCCCGCCCAACGCGGTGATGGCGCTGATGGTGGGCGCCATGACCATCAAGGGCATACAGCCCGGCCCGCAGGTCATGACCAGCAACCCGCAGCTCTTCTGGGGCCTGATTGCGAGCATGTGGGTGGGCAACGCCATGCTCATCATCCTGAACTTGCCGCTCATCGGCATCTGGATCAAGCTGCTGACGGTG
>JANNEX010000215.1:0-3479 GCA_031379155.1 Rubrivivax sp. | reverse complement strand
CGGCCAGCACCAGGCAGCCGCGCACGGTGTCGCCGTCCAGCCGCACCGTGCAGGCGCCGCACACGCCGTGTTCGCAGCCCAGGTGCGAACCTTTGAGGCCGCAGTCGTCGCGCAAGAAGTCCACCAGGTGGCTGCGGCAGGCCACGTCGCGTGTCAGCGTGTCGCCGTTGACGGTGACGGTGATGCGTTTTGATGGAGCGTCGTTAGGGGTGGTCATGGGGGCTTTCAGTCGGCCAGCTTGTGCACGGCGCGGCGCATCAGCGTGGCGGCCAGTTGCAGCTTGGTGGCTGCCGTGTGGGTCAGGTCGGCAAAGGGGGTCAGCTCGGCACGCAGCGCCGCATCGGCGGCGTCAAGGCGAGCGGGCGTCAGGGGGCCGGATGTCAGCACCGTTTCAGCGTTAGCCGCGCGTTGCGGCCGCTCGCCCAGGCTCAGGAAGGCCAGGCGCAGGTCGTGCAATTGCTGGCCGTCCCAGCGCGCACAAGCCGCCAGGCCGGCCACCGCGTAGTCGCCATGGCGGCGCGCCAATTCGTCAAAGTGCTGGCGCTCGTCAGCGGGCTTGCAGGGCAGCTCACAGGCCACCAGCAATTCGTCGTCAGCGCGCGCGGTGGCAAACAAGCCCTGGAAGAAGTCGGCCGCCGCCACGCGGCGTTCAGCGTGCGCGCTGGCCAGCACCAGCGTGGCGCCCAGGGCCAGCACGCAGGCGGGCCATTCGGCGGCGGGGTCGGCATAGGCCAGCGCGCCGCCCAGCGTGCCGCGGTTGCGGATGGCGCGGTGGGCGATGTGTGGCGCGGCCTGCGCCAGCAGCGGCGCGTGCCGGGCAATCAGCGCCGAGTCTTCGATCTGCGTGTGGGTGGTCAGGGCGCCGATGCGCAGGGTGTTGCCGCTGCCATTGCCGGTGACGCTGATGCCGTGCAGCGCTGCAAGCCCGCCAATGTCGACCAGCAGCGCGGGCTGCGACAGGCGCATGTTCAGCGTCGCCAGCAGGGTCTGGCCGCCGGCCAGCACACGCGCGTCGTCGCCGTGCTGGGCCAGCAAGTCAAACACCTGCTGCGGCGACTGGGCGCGCACGTAGTCAAAGGCGGGGGATTTCATGCGCTGGGGTTTCGTGTGTCCGGGACAGGCAAGGCTTGCGGCGGCGCTAGGGTTTGTGGGGATGGGGCTTGTTGAGCAAGCGATCAACACTCTCGGCAGAGTTGATCAGATGGTCAATACCGCACAAACCCCTAGTCGAGCCACCGTGGCCAAGCGCGCTTCTGCCGAAGACTCGGCCGGCGCCGCCGCGCCCGTGCGCCGCCGCTTGGACGCCCAGGCGCGAGAGCAGCACATCGTGCAAGGGGCGGCTGGCTTTTTTGCGCGACGTGGCCTGGAAGCGCAGATGCGTGAACTGGCGGCAGAGCTGGGCATTGCGCACACGTTGCTGTATCACTACTTCCCGACCAAGCGGCAGCTGATTGAGCGTGTCTACGAAGAGACGATTGCCGGCCGTTGGGACGCGCGCTGGGAAGCCTTGCTGGACGACACCACGCAAGCGGTGCCGGCCAAGCTGCACAGCTTCTACCGCGAATACCTGGCCGCCATACTCACGCCGCAGTGGCTGCGCATCCTGGTGCATTCGGGCCTGAGCGACGGGCTGATCCCCAACCGCTATTTCGCGCTCATCCGCGAAAAGCTGTTTCCACGTTTGCTGCGCGAAGCGCGGCGCCACGCCGGCAGCCGTTCACGCGCCCACGCCACGCCGCGTGAAGAAGCGCTGTTGATGGGCTTTCATGGTGGCCTGATCTATCACCTGGGCATCTGGCCGCTGGTCTATCAGCAGACCTACAGCGGCCAGGGCGACGCGGCGCTGGAAGACCAGTTTTTGCGTGACCGCATCAGCGGCATGCTGGCCCAGGCCGGCGCAGTCGCCCCGGCTCTCAAGGACAAGCGCGCATGACTTTGCAACTCAACCACTTCTCCATCCGCAGTGCCGACCTGCCTGCCTGTCAGCGTTTCTATTGCGACGCGCTGGGCCTGGCTGTCGGTCCGCGCCCGCCCTTTCCCTTTCCGGGCCTGTGGCTGTATGCGGGTGACACGGCGGTGACCTCCAACGCCGTGGTCCACATCATCGGCATCGACCGCAACGATCCCGAAGGTTTGAAGCAGTACTTGGGCGACAAGCCCGAGAGCAGTTTGCAGGGCACAGGTGCGGTGGACCACATCGCGTTTTTCACTACCGGCTTGGCGGCCACGCTGGCGCGTTTGAACATCCAGGGTGTGCCGTTTCGTGAGCGCACGGTGCCGTCGCTGAACCTGCATCAGGTGTTTGTGGATGACCCCCATGGCGTGGTCATCGAACTGAACTTTCCGGCGGGTGAGCACAAAACCTGAACACAAAGCCTGAAGACAGCCCATGGCCCGCATCCTCATCGTCGGTGGTTCGCTGGGTGGCATGATGGCCGCCGGCATGCTGCTGCGCGCGGGGCACGAGGTGCAGGTGCTGGAGCGCTCAGCGCGCAGCCTGCAAGGGCGCGGTGCCGGCATCGTCACGCACGACTGTTTGCGCCACGCGCTGCGTGCGGCTGGTGCCGTGGTCGACAGCAACCTGGGCATCGCCGTGCAGTCGCGCGTGGTGCTGGCCGCCGACGGCAGCACGCAAGCGCGCTGGGACTGTGAGCAAGTGCTGACGTCCTGGGGCCGCTTGTATGCGCTGCTGTGCGACGCCGTGCCGGCCGAGCGCCAGCGCCTGGGCGCAGCGGTAGTGGGTGTGCAGTCGCATGCCGACAGCGTCAGCGCCACCTTGGCCAGCGGCGAGCTGCTGCATGCCGACTTGCTGATTGCCTGCGACGGCTTGCGCAGCAGCGTGCGCCAGCAACTCGCACCGTCCGTGCACCCTGACTATGCGGGTTATGTCGCCTGGCGCGGCGTGTGCGACGAAGCTGCCTTGTCGCGCCACACACGCAGCACGCTGTTTGATCACTTCGGTTTTGGCTTGCCCAGTGGCGAGCAGATGATTGGCTATCCGGTTGCTGGTGCGAAAGACAGTACCGAAGTGGGACACAGACGCTGGAACTTCGTCTGGTATCGCCCAGCCACTGCTGGCGCGGCACTGGCCGCGCTGATGACCGACGCCGACAGCCAGCACCATGCCGATGGCATCGCGCCGCAGCAGGTCTCGTGGCGCCACATCGCAGCCATGCGCCAGGCCGCGCGCGACACCCTGGCGCCGCAGTTTGCTGAAGTGGTGGAAAAGACCGCTGTGCCCTTCTTGCAGCCCATCTACGACCTGGCTTCAGACCGCCTGGCCTTTGGCCGCGTCGCCTTGCTGGGCGACGCGGCTTTTGTGGCGCGCCCGCACGTCGGCATGGGTGTGTCCAAGGCCGGTGACGATGCCATGGCGTTGGCTCAGTGCGTCGCCCAACACGGCGCCACGCCGCTGGCGCTGCGCGAATACGAAGCTCTGCGTCTGCCCGCAGGCCAGGCCGTGGTGCAGCGCGCCCGCA
>JANNEX010000084.1:0-4186 GCA_031379155.1 Rubrivivax sp. | reverse complement strand
CATCTTCGCCGTGACCTCGGCGGCGCTGGTCATTTCCTGGCTGGTGTCGGTCTACTTTGTGCCTTACTTGGGCGCCTGGTTGCTGCACACACGCAGCAAGGTGGCGGGCCAAGCCGGCAATGGCGACGAGCCGCACGAGCTGTTCGACACGCCTTTCTACAGCCGCTTTCGCGCCGCCGTGAACTGGTGCGTGCAGCACCGCTGGATCACCATTGGCCTGACCGTGCTGAGCTTTGCGCTGGGCATCGTGGGCATGGGCAAAGTGCAGCAGCAGTTTTTCCCCGATTCAAGCCGCCCGGAAATTCTGGTCGACCTGTGGCTGCCCGAAGGCGCTACCGTGCAGCAAAGCGAAGTCGTGGCCAAGCGTTTTGAGGCGCGGCTGATGAAAGAGGCCGGGGTCGAGAGTGTCAGCACCTGGATAGGCAGCGGCGTGCCGCGTTTTTACTTGCCGCTGGACCAGGTCTTCCCGCAGAGCAACGTCAGCCAGGCCATCGTGCTGCCTAAAGATTTGAAGCAGCGCGAAGAATTGCGGGTGCGTCTGCCGGCCTTGCTGGCCACCGAATTCCCCGAGGTGCGCGGCCGTGTCAAGCTGCTGCCTAACGGCCCACCGGTGCCGTATCCGGTGCAGTTCCGCGTTGTCGGTGTGGATGCTGCACAGGTGCGCCTGTGGGCCGACCAAGCCAAGGCCATCTTGCGCGCCAACGCCAACATGCGCGGTGTCAACGACAACTGGAACGAACAGATCAAGGTGCTGCGCCTGGAAATCGATCAGGACAAAGCGCGCGCCTTGGGCATCACCAGCCAGACCATCGCCCAAGCCTCACGCACGATATTGAGCGGCACGACGATTGGCCAGTACCGTGAAGGCGACAAGCTCATCGACATCGTGCTGCGCCAGCCGCTGTCAGAGCGCAAGGCCATCACCGACCTGGGCAACGCCTATATGCCCACGGCCAGCGGCCGCAGCGTGCCGCTGACGCAGATCGCCAAGCCCGTCTTCGCCTGGGAGCCCGGCGTGATGTGGCGCGAAGGCCGCAACTACGCCGTGACTGTGCAGGGCGATGTGGTCGAAGGTGTGCAGGGCCCGACCGTGACGGCGCAAGTCTGGCCGCAACTGCAAGCCCTGGCGGCCAAGATGCCAAGCGGCTACAGCGTGCAGATTGCCGGTGCGGTGGAAGAAAGCAGCAAAGGCCAGGGCTACATCCTGGTTGGCGTGCCGGTGGCGCTGTTCATCATGCTCACGCTGTTGGTGCTGCAACTGCACAGCTTCAGCCGCGCCATGCTGGCGTTTTCGACGGGCTTTATGGGCATTGCAGGAGCGGCGGCTTCATTGCTGATCCTGAATCGGCCCTTCGGCTTTGTCGCGTCGCTGGGCGTGATTGCACTGTTCGGCATGATCGTTCGCAACGCGGTGATCTTGATCGACCAGATCGAGCAAGACCGCGCGCGCGGTGTGCCAAGCTGGGAAGCGATTGTCGAATCGGCGGTGCGGCGTTTTCGGCCCATCGTGCTGACCGCAGCGGCTGCTGTGCTGGCCATGATTCCGTTGTCGCGCAGTGTCTTCTGGGGGCCGATGGCGGTGGCCATCATGGGCGGGCTGATCGTGGCCACGGCGCTGACGCTGCTGGCTTTACCGGCCATGTACGCTGCCTCGTTCAAGGTCAAGCGCGAAGCTGTGGCAGCGGCCTAGACCCAGGCTTAAGCGCAGCGCTGTGCCGGTTTAGAATCGCGGGTTCGCCGGAATCGGCAACCACCTGCGCCGGTGGCGAAATTGGTAGACGCACCAGGTTTAGGTCCTGACGCCTTCACGGGCGTGCCGGTTCGAGTCCGGCCCGGCGCACCAGCCCCGCTTTCACTGCCTTCAAAGAGACCCTCATGGCCGTCCAGATTGAAACCCTAGAAAAGCTTGAGCGCCGCATCACCCTGATGGTGCCGGCGCAGACCATCAACGGCGAAGTTGAAACCCGCCTTAAGCGCTTGTCGCGCACCGTCAAAGCCGACGGCTTTCGCCCTGGCAAAGTGCCCATGAGTGTGGTCGCGCAGCGCTACGGCTACTCGGTCCACTACGAGGTCATGAATGACCGCGTGGGCCAGGCCTTCAGCGACGCTGCCACCGAAGCGCAATTGCGTGTGGCCGGCCAGCCGCGCATCACGCAAAAAGAACAGTCGCCCGAAGGCCATCTGGCCTTTGACGCCACCTTTGAGGTCTACCCCGAAGTCAAGCTGGGCGACCTGGCTGCGGCGCAGATCGAACGCATCAGCACCGAAGTGACTGAAGCCGCCATTGACCGCACCGTGGACATCCTGCGCAAGCAGCGCCGCACCTTTGGCCTGCGCGCTGCGGCTGACGGCGCGATTGAAACCGACCGCGTGACGATCGACTTTGAAGGCAAGATCGACGGCGAACCTTTTGACGGCGGTAAGGCCGAAGCCTTCCAGTTCATCATCGGCGAAGGCCAGATGCTGGCGCAGTTTGACGAGGCCGTGCGCGGCATGAAAGTGGGCGAAAGCAAGACCTTCCCACTGCAGTTTCCGGCCGAGTACCAAGGCAAGGACGTGGCCGGCAAAGAGGCTGACTTCCTCGTCACCGTGAAGAAGATCGAAGCTGCCAATCTGCCGCTGGTAGACGAAGCTTTTGCCAAGACCTTGGGCATCAAGGAAAACACGGTGGATGGCCTGCGCGCTGACGTGAAGAAAAACCTTGAGCGCGAAGTGAAGTTCCGCGTCCAGCAGCGCAACAAAGGCGCCGTCATGGACGCCTTGTCGCAAGCCGCTGAACTGGAATTGCCCAACGCCCTGGTGGCCTCGGAAAGCGACCGCTTGATCGAAGCCGCACGCGCTGACTTCAAACAGCGTGGCATGAAAGACGCCGACACCGTGCCTATCCCGCCCGAAGCCGTGCGCCCGCAAGCCGAGCGCCGCGTGCGCCTGGGCCTGGTGGTGGCCGAGCTGGTGCGCACGCACAAGCTGCAAGCCAAGCCTGAGCAGTTGCAAAAGCACATTGAAGAACTCAGCCAGAGCTACGAAAAGCCCACCGAGGTGATGCGCTGGTATTTGGGTGACCGCCAACGCATGGCAGAAGTTGAAGCGGTTGTCATTGAAAACAACGTCACCGACTACGTGCTGGCGCAGGCCAAGGTCATCGACAAGGTGCTACCGTTCGACGACTTGATGACCGCAGCTTGATGAAGCCCCCACGCTCCCTTTGGTCGCTGCCCCCCGAGAGGGCGCATGCAGCGCTCCGGCGGATCCGGACCCACGCATGACCTTGGAAAGAATTGCATGAGCTACACCGAGACCACTGGCCTGGGCATGGTGCCCATCGTGATCGAGCAGTCGGGCCGCGGTGAACGCGCCTACGACATCTACAGCCGCCTGCTGCGCGAGCGCATCGTGTTCCTGGTCGGCCCCGTCAACGACGGCACCGCCAACCTGGTGGTGGCGCAGATGCTGTTCCTGGAAAGCGAAAACCCTGACAAGGACATCTTCCTGTACATCAACTCGCCTGGCGGCAGCGTGAGCGCGGGGCTGTCGATCTACGACACCATGAACTTCATCAAGCCCGACGTGTCCACGCTGTGCATGGGCATGGCCGCCAGCATGGGCTCGTTCCTGCTGATGGCTGGTGCCAAAGGCAAGCGCTCTGCGCTGCCCAATTCGCGCATCATGATTCACCAGCCCAGTGGCGGCGCGCAAGGCCAGGCCACCGACATCGAAATTCAGGCGCGCGAAATCATCAAGACACGCGAGCAACTCAACCGCATCTACGCCGACCGCACTGGCCAGACGGTGGAGAAGATCGCCATCGACATGGAACGCGACATGTGGATGAGCCCCGGCGAAGCCAAGGACTACGGCTTGATTGACCAGGTGCTGGACAAGCGCGGCTGAGCCGCTGCGCTGCACATCCGCAGCCTTCGTGAAGAGCCCCGTTCGGGGCTCTTTTCCCTTCCAATCGGGCCCCAGCACATGGTCTATGATGGCCTTGCATCCCGCCCGCAACACCCCGCGTAGACACACCCATGGCCGACAAGAAGGGCGCCTCTGGCGAAAAGGTTTTGTACTGCTCCTTCTGCGGCAAGAGCCAGCATGAGGTGAAGAAGCTCATCGCCGGCCCGTCGGTCTTCATCTGCGATGAATGCATAGAGCTGTGCAACGACATCATCCGCGACGAAGTGCCAGCGGA
>JANNEX010000809.1:0-1591 GCA_031379155.1 Rubrivivax sp. | reverse complement strand
CAAACAAGTTGCGGCCGTGCAACTGCGCGCTGCCTTCGGTGACCGACAAGTGACGCAGCAGTTGCACGATAGCTTTGCCGGTGGTGGTTTTGCCACAGCCTGATTCGCCCACCAGGGACAGGGTTTCGCCGGCGTGGATGTCGAATGAGACATCGTCGACCGCGTTGAAGTGGCCTTGCACACGTTGCAGCAGGCCGCTGCGGATAGGGAAGCGCACACGCAGGTTTTGCACTTTGAGCAAAGGCTCTGCTGGGGCGGTCGCAGCTTGACCCGCACGCGTGCCTTCTGACTGGGATGCAGAGGGCGCAACGCCTGGCTCCTTGGCCATTGCGGGATACGAACTGGCGCTGGAATTCACGGCCACGCCATCCATGCCATATAGCAAGCACCGCACCTCATGCCGCGCACCCACCTGCGCCAGCAGCGGCAGCGTGTTCGAACAATGCGGCATGGCTTTGGCGCAGCGTGGCGCAAAGCGGCAGCCAACAAAACTTTGGTTGAGCGCCGGCACCGTGCCCGCAATCGCCTCCAGTGGCCCGGCGCGCCTGTCACCACCCGGCAGCGCACGCAGCAGCGCACGCGCGTAAGGATGCTTGGGCGCACGGAAAAAGTCTTCGGCACTGGCCACTTCGATGATCTGCCCGGCGTACATCAGCGCCACACGGTGCGCCATGCCCGAGACCACCGCCAGGTCATGCGTGATGAGCAGCAGGCCCATGCGCTTTTCGCGCTGCAAGTCACGCAGCAAATCCAGGATCTGCGCCTGAATGGTCACGTCCAGCGCCGTGGTGGGCTCGTCAGCGATCAGAAAGTCGGGCTCGGCGGCGAGTGCCAGCGCAATCATCACGCGTTGCTTTTGGCCACCGCTCATGCGAAACGGGTAGTCGTCGACGCGGCGTTCTGGCTCAGGAATGCCCACGCGCTTGAGCCATTCGATGGCCTTGTTGCGCGCCGCCTCGCCACGCAGGGGTGTGTGGGCTTCGATGGCCTCGACGACTTGCTGCCCCACTTTCATCACCGGGTTCAAACTGGTGCCAGGCTCTTGGAAGATCATGCCGACACGGCCGCCGCGCACGGTGCGCATCTGCGCTTCTGGCAGGCCCAGCACGTCCACCGCGTCGCGGCCGGCGCCGATGTGGATGTCGCCTGCGGCGACGTAGCCGTTTTCTGGCAACAGCCGCATCAAGGCCAGCGCGGTCATGCTTTTGCCGCAGCCCGATTCGCCCACCAGCGCGAAGGTCTCGCCACGTTCAATGGCCAGGCGCATGCCGTCAATGGCGCGCACCAGGCCCAGGTCGCCTTCGAGTTCTACGCGCAGGTCTTGGATGCTCAGCATGGTCAGACGGCCTTGCGCACAGCAACGACGCGCTTGCTGCGAAAGACGCGCGCCCGCGGGTCAAACGCATCGCGCACGCCGTCGGCAAACAGGTTGGCGGCCAGCACCAGCGTGACCATGAAGCCGAAGGCCGAGGCGAATGACCACCACACCACGGGGTCGCGGCTCATCTCGTTGCGCGCCAAATTGATCATGCCGCCAAAGCTGTTCATGGATGGGTCGACGCCCACACCGACGTAGGACAGCACGGCTTCA
>JANNEX010000762.1:0-5133 GCA_031379155.1 Rubrivivax sp. | reverse complement strand
ACCGTACCGCACCGGCCAAGAAAGCAGTGTCACCGTCGTGGTCGACAGCCCACTGCGGCCCACCGCTCAAGCGAGACCGGCGCCCCTGTTGCGCCCAGTCGCGGGGTTGACGCTTGTAACTAACTTCGTATATTCGCCCCTCCACTCACCCCACTTGAGCCAAGCGCGCGCCGCATGCTTTACCACAACGTCAGAGTCCTGGCACACGCGGGCAGTGCCATCGATGCTGCAGCGGTCTGCCTGGGTGCCCTGGCGGTGCGGGCACTGGGCGCGCACTGGGGCCTGTGGCCCGCCGGGCCCGACTCTCAGGCGCTGTGGGTGTTGGCGCTGGCCTTCGCGACGGCTTTCATGCTCATCGGCGGCCGCATGGGCCTGTACCACCCCTGGCGCACCGAAGGCCTAACGCGTGAACTGGTGGCTCTGAGCGAAGCCTGTTTGTGCGCCATGGGCCTGGCGGTGCTGGTGGTCAGCGTGCTGGGCCTGGGCAGGGGTGGCGCCCAGCTTGCCGGCATGATGCTGGGCGGGTGGCTCTCCCTGCTGGCGCTGCGTGTGTGCATGCGCTGGATGATCCGCCGCCAGCGTCGTCGGGGCGAAGACTACCGGGTCTGGCTGATGGTCGGCAGCAACCTTCGCTCTACGGCATTGCTCAATGAAATCTTGGCCAATCCGCAATACGGTATCCGTATCGCGGCGCTGCTGGACGTGGGCGAAGCCGGTGCCCCTGTCACTGCCCCCGCTGGCTTGCCAGGCAGTGTGCCCGTGCGCACGCTGCCGGATGCCGAGGCCCTGCGCGACGTGCTGGCACAACAAGTCATCGACGAAGTGGTGATCACGCTGCCCATGCGCAGTTGCTACGACACCATCCAGGCCATGTTGCGCATCTGTGCGGCAGCCGGCATCTCGGTCAAACTGTTGCCTGAAGCTTTTGCGGTGCCCGAGTCAAGCCGCCATCTTTCTGCCATTGGCCACATTCCTGTGCTCACGCACTACACCGGCAGCGGTCACTACGGTCAATTGCTGCTCAAACGTCTGATTGACATGGCCGGTGCAGCGCTGGGCCTGTGGCTGGCTTTGCCCCTGCTGGTGGTGGTGTCGCTGTGGGTGAAGCTGGGCTCGTCGGGGCCTTTGTTCTTCGTTCAGACCCGCGTGGGCTTGCATGGCCGGCACTTCCGCATGTTCAAAATTCGCACCATGTACGACGACGCCGAAACGCGCCGCGCTGATCTGGCGCGGCACAACGAGCGCGATGGCACCGCCTTCAAGCTGCGCAACGACCCGCGCATCACGCCTGCAGGCCGCTGGCTGCGCAAGTTTCACGTCGACGAACTGCCACAGCTGTGGAACGTGCTGGTCGGTGACATGAGCCTGGTCGGGCCGCGGCCGCTGCCGGTGAAAGAAGCTAACGGCAACGAGTGGTGGCAGCGCAGGCGCCTGACCGTGCCGCCCGGGCTGACCTGCTTGTGGCAGTTGCATGACGACCCCGTGATTCCATTTCAGCAGTGGATGAAGATGGACATGGACTACATTGACCGCTGGTCAGTCTGGCTCGATTTGAAGATCATCGTCCTGACCTTTGGCACGCTGGCGCGTGGTCGCGGCTGGTAGCAACCCAACCCTGTACGCTCACAGCACGCCCACCACTCGCCTATCGCACCTTCAGCCCACGCCATGACACCTTCATTTGCTCAGCACCCACCGCGCGCCCGACTGCCAAGGCTTTTGCTGGCGCTGGCCGCAGCGCTGGCCGCGACGCTGTGCGGCTGCACTTCCCCCACCGTCACGCAGACCGACCGCGAGGTGCCGCCGCTGGTGATGGAAAGTTCGCTGCGCTACCAGAAGGCCTATGTGCTGGCCCCGGGCGACCAGGTGGATGTGGTGGTCTGGCGCACGCCCGAAGCCTCGCGCACGGTGGTGGTGCGCAGCGACGGCATGATCAGCCTGCCGCTGCTGCAAGATGTGCCGGCGGGTGGCCTGACCGCCAAGGAACTGGCCGACAAACTCACCACGCAGTTTGCGCAGCGGCTGCTCAATCCGCAGGTCACGGTGGTGCCGGTGGTGGTGCGCCAGCCGATGGTCTATGTGCTGGGTGATGTGGGCAACCCGCAAGCCGTGCCACTGCGCAATGCGGCCACGGCGCTGCAGGCCTTGGCCGCAGCGGGCGGCGCGCGGCGCTCGGGCAATGAGGCCGATGTCAGCGTCATCCGCCTGATGGACAGCGGCCACTTGCGCGCGATTGCGGTGCAAGCACCGATGGACGGCCAGCCGTCGCCCTTCATGAGCCTGGCTGCCATGCCGCTGCAAGCCGACGACATCGTCTTCGTGCCCGAAACCGGCCGCAGCCAGGTCAGCCGCTTGCTGGACGACTTTGTCTTCAAGCCCTTGCAGACCATCCTGACCTTCAAGCTCGTCAAACAGTACTGAGCGCGGAAAGCACGATGATGGAAAAGATGAAGATCGTCATCCTGTGTGGTGGCAAAGGCACCCGGGCCTACCCGTTTTCAGAGCACTTCCCCAAGGTCATGATGCCGGTCAACGGCACGCCCATCTTGATGCACCTGATGCGCCTGTACGCCGCGCAAGGCTTCAAGGACTTTGTGCTTGCCGCCGGTCACCGCAAGGAAATGCTGCTGGACTACTTTGACGGCCGGCGCATGGACTGGAACGTCGACATCGTCGACACCGGCGAAGACGCCGACACCGGCGACCGCATCTTCCGCTGCGGCGTGCATGTGGGTGAACGTTTCATGGCCACCTATGGCGACGGCCTGGGCAATGTCAACCTCAAGGCACTGCTGGCCAAACACCAACGCAGCGGCGCGCTGGCCACGCTGACCACCGTGCCGCTGCGTTCGCAGTACGGCCTGGTGGTCTTTGATGAACACGACAAGGTGCAGCGTTTCGAAGAGAAGCCGCTGGTGCGCGACTACTGGATCAACGCCGGATTCTTCGTGTTCGAGAAGCGCGCACTCTTTGAATGGCGCGGCCACAACCTGGAGCAAGACGTGCTGCCCGAGTTTGCGCGCCGCGGCGCCATGGGCGTGCACCAGCACCACGGCTTTTGGAAGTCAATGGACACCAGCAAGGACCAGAGCGAGCTGGAAGCGCTGTGCAGCAACGGCCGCGTGCCGCCTTGGATGGATGCGCCGCTGCACGCTGAACTGACGGCCGACACCACTGCCGAAACGGCCCCGACCAAGGCGGCGCAGCATGTCTGAACCGAGCCCCAGCTTCTGGCAAGGGCGCGCCGTTTTCGTCACCGGCGCGACTGGGCTGCTGGGCAGCTGGCTGGTGCCGGCCTTGCACCGCGCTGGCGCCGACGTGACCGTGCTGGTGCGCGACGCGCTGCCACGCAGCCTGCTGGTGGCCGACGGCTGGCTAGACAAGCTCAACGTCATTCGTGGCTCGCTCAGCGACGAAAACCTGCTGCGCCGCAGCTTCGCCGAATACGGCGTGCAGACCGTCTTCCACCTCGGCGCGCAGACGCTTGTCGGCGTCGCCAAGACCGATCCGCTGGGCACGCTGGAGGCCAATGTGCGCGGTACCTGGCTGCTGCTGGAAGCGGCGCGCCAGGCCAAGGTGGCGCAGGTCATCGTGGCCTCGTCGGACAAGGCCTATGGCGATTCAGACCAACTGCCTTACCGCGAAGACCACCCGCTGCGCGGCCGCTTTCCGTATGACTGCTCGAAGAGCTGCGCCGACCTGATTTCGACCATGTACGCACAAACCTACGGCATGGGTGTGGTCATCGCGCGCTGCGGCAATCTCTTTGGCGGCGGCGACCTGAACCTCAGCCGCCTGATCCCTGGTGTCATCATGGCCACGCTGCGCAGCCAGCGCTTCCAGATCCGCAGCGACGGTCTTTTTGTGCGCGACTTTCTCTACGTCGAAGATGCAGCGCAGGCTTACCTGGATCTGGCCCTGGGCCTGTCGCGCGACAGCAGCTTGGCCGGCCAGGCCTTCAACTTCGGCCTCGAACTGCGGCCCACCATGCTGGCGCTCACCCAGCAGGTGCTGGCCATCATGGGCCGCGCCGACCTGACGCCGCAAGTGCTGAACATCGCTTCGGCCGAGATCCGCGAACAGACGCTGGACGCCAGCAAGGCGCGGCGCTTGCTAGGGTGGCGGGCCGGCATCGGCATGGAAGCTGGCCTGGAACGTACGGTGGACTGGTACACGGCGCGTGCCGCTCAGTTGTCCACCCTGCGCTGAAGACACCCAACACTTGGCGCATTGGAAGGATTTCTCATGAAGGTCTACCTCGCTGATTTGCGCTACGACTACTCGGGCGTCGTCGCCAATGACTGCATGCCGCTGGGCGTGGCCTACATGAAGGCGGTGATGGACCGCGAAGACAAAGACCGCGACATACAGTCGCGCATTTTTGTCTACCCCGAGAAGCTGGCCCAGGCCCTGGTGGAAGACCCGCCTGACGTGCTGATGCTGAGCAACTACGTCTGGAACGAAGCGCTCAGCCACTACTTCTTCAGCCTGGCCAAGCGAATCAACCCGAATGTGCTGACCGTCATGGGTGGTCCCAACATTTCACTCGAAACCGCGCGCCAGTGCAGCTATGTGCAACGCCACCCGGCCCTAGACGTGTACGCGCTGGGCGAAGGCGACTTCTTGGCCTACGAGATCGTGCGCACCTTCCTCGACCAAGGCATGTCGCTGGCCAAGCTGCGCGACATCGGCCTGCCATCCAGCGTGGTGCGCATGCCCGACGGCACCGCACTGTCGCGCGAGATGCCGGCGCGCCACCAGATGGTGCATGAAATCCCCAGCCCCTTCCTCACCGGCGTGCAAGACGAATTTTTCGACGGCCGCCTGGCGCCGATGATAGAAACCAACCGCGGCTGCCCCTTCACCTGCACCTTCTGCGTGCAGGGCACGCGCTACTACACCAAGGTGCATAACTTCCCGGTTGAGCGCATCAAGGACGAGATCCGCTACATCGCCAAACGCATTAAGCAGTACTCGCCCAACATGGGCACGCTGCGCATTGCCGACAGCAATTACGGCATGTTCGAACGCGACATCGATATCTCGTCCTGCATCGGCGAAATGCAGCGTGAACACGGCTGGCCGACCTTCATCGACGCCACCACCGGCAAGAACATGGCCGAACGCATCATC
>JANNEX010000761.1:0-4282 GCA_031379155.1 Rubrivivax sp. | reverse complement strand
CCGCGTGCTGCACCCGGCACTGGAAGGTTCCCCGGGCCACGCCCATTGGCGCATCACCTGCACGGCGGCGGCGGGGCTGTTTTCGGTGCTGTTTGACGAGCGCTTCAGCCAGGCCCAGGTAGACGCCTTTGTCGACGCCCTGCGGCTGTTCAAGATTGGCCATTCTTGGGCCGGACCTGTCAGTCTGGTGGCGCCTTACCAGCTGGCGGCGATGCGCGAACCTGCACACCGCTGGCCCGGCCACCTGGTGCGCTTTTCCATGGGTCTGGAAGCGGCGGCCGATTTGCAGGCCGACCTGGAACAGGCCTTGGCCAGTGCCTTCAATTGAGCGGCGCTGGTAGCTGGTGGCTGGTAGCTGGTAGCTGGCTGTGGGCTGTGGGCTGCGGGTGGCCAGCCTAACGTCCGAACAGGTGCACGCCCGACGCCGTGCCGCCGTTACCGGTGAGCAGGATGGTCGACAGCACCAGGCCACCCGCGTTGGGGCCGACAAAGTTGCCGGCAAAGCTGCTGGCCCCGGGCGTGAAGCCGGCGCAGCCGGTGCACGTGCCAGCGCTGTAGTTGCCGTTGAAGGCACCCGAGCGTGAGGTGTCGCTGTAGGTGGCGCTGCCGGCCAGGCCGGCAAAGTTCAGGCTGCCGAGTTGGAAGCCCAGGTTTTGCAGCGTGACGGAGCGGTTGACGAAGTTCACGCCGATGTTGCCGCTGACGTTGCTGAGCAGGCCGCCGCTGGGCGTGTAGGTGGCCACGCCGGCGCTGGGCATGACCCGTGTGGCGTCGGCCAGCACATAGTCGACACGGCCCAGGTTGGGCGCGGCAATGGCCGAGCCCGACACGGTCAGCGTGGCACTCGAGCCCGGCGCTGACAGCCATGATCCCCAGTAGGCCGCAGTGCCGTCGCTCAGGGTGGTGTTGCCGGTGTTGGCCGAAGCGGCATTCAGCCGCTGCGCCAAAAAGCCGCCGCCACTGGCGCCCACCGATTCGAGCACGCCGTTGCTGACGCGGTATTCGCTGCTGCGCCATTCGCTGGGGGCAATCGGATTGACCACTGCACCACCGGCTGCCGTGTAGCCATAGGCCAGGCCGACGACCAGGTTGGCGCCAAAGCGGTTGCTGGCGCCGGCCTGGTTGGACGAAAACTTGTAGTCGTTGACGACAGCTGCTTCGGTCGGCGGCGCGGCCACGGTGACCACTGTCTGGCCAGCCTGGATGGCAGCGGCTGCACGCGCCACATCGACCACAAAGGTGGCTTTGCCTTTGTCCACCGCAGCGCCGGCCACGGCCTGCATCACGGCGCGCACTTGCAAGCCGCTGCCCAGGTTGACGTCGGGCATGGACTGCTGCTGTTCGGACGCCAAGGCAAAGTTGGGGTCAAGTTCAGCGGCGCGTTTGAACTGCTCGCGGGCCTGCGCAAACTTGCCCTGGTCCTTGAGGTCAAGGCCCTGAGAAAAAGCGCGGAAGGCTTCGACGTTGGTGGTCTGAAAACGTTCGATGCGCGCGCGCACCTCGGGGCTGAGTTGCTCTAGAGAAATGCCGGCCGAACGCAGGATGCCAAAGGTCATGGCCTTCTGCGCGCGGAACAGCGCATTCAGGTCGCCCTTCTCGGTGACGACACCCAGGCTTTGGCCGGTGCGGCTGTCGATGATGGCGCCTTCAAGCGCGAAGCCCTGGCTCCAGGCCGGGCTGTGGCACAGCATGACAAGCGCAGCGGCCAGCGCGGCAGGCAGAAGTGGACGTTTGTTCATCACTGCACCTCGAAGTTGCCAACCACGACTTTTTCGGCGCGCATCAGGCGGCCTGACCGCACGGCCGATTCTTTGTCGGCCAAACCGCTGTCGCCCAGCTTGGCTTCGTTGACCAGCAGCTGCACCTTTTCGCGTTCCAGCACCTTCAGGCCAGGCACCTTGGAGAGGTCGGCAATGATCATGGCGGCCAGGCCCTTGGCCATGGCGCGGTAGCTTTCGTTGCCCTGGTTGACAAAGGCCTGCACGGCAATGCTGCCGGGCTCGGGCGGGCTGGCCACGGTCTCTTTCTCACGCGCCACGGCGTTGGCCACTTCCAGTTGCAGTTGCGTGGACGAGAGCAGGGTCAGGGTCTTGGGCACCTCGCGTGCCGCTGCACCTTCGGGGTCTTCACGCGTGTATTGCTGCAAGAGCGCCAGCGCGTTGGCGTTGTCTTCGCGCTTGAGTGCGATCAGGCCCAGGTAGTAGGGCACCAGGGTCTCGCCCGGTGCCACGAGGCGCACGGCTTCGAGCGACTGCACGGCCAGCGCGTCGTTGCCATCGCGAAAGGCTTCCATGCCGGTCTTCAGGGTCTGCGCCACTTCGGCGCGTGCACGGGTGGCAGCAGACTGGTTGCTGCTGTCGTCTAGCAAGGCCGGTGGCGCGGTCAAGACCTGCGGGCGAGACGCAGCGTCCAGCCACAGAAAGCTGCGGCTGCGCAGCACCGAGCGGCCGCCTTGGTATTCCAACACCGCTTCGCCCAGCGCGGTGCGCCCGTATAGGCCCTGCGGCAGCGTGCAGCCCGCAGCGCAGTCTTGCAACTGCAAGAAGCCGTTGGTGCGGATGCTGCGGTTGATCATCTCCACGCGCCAGGGGGCCGCGCCACCCGGTGGTGGGCTCAGGCGCAGGCCGCCACTGACCAGGGCCAGCACGCGCGTGGCGTCGCGCTGCAGTTTGATTTCACTCAGCGGCGGCACGGCCAGCAGCGTGCCGTCGGCCAGGCGCAATTGCAGGCGGCCGTTGGGGCCGGTGCGCAAGGTGCCGCCCTTGACGGTTTGGCCCTGGGTGGCGCTCTGACCGTCGATCTGCACTTCGCCTTGGGTTTGCAGCACGCGCGAGACTTGGCCTGGACCTTGGTCCGGTCCCTGGCCTGAACCCTGGCCTGGACCCTGGCCTTGTGCCTGCACAGCGCCAGCCAGCAACAGCGCCAGGCCAAGCACAGGCAAAACGGGAGAGTGGGTTTGCATGCAAGTTCCTCAGTACTGGTAACGCAACTTCACCGACAGTGCCTTGCGGCGGCTGTCGTACAGATCCTGGTTGGAACGCGTGTCTGACATCGCCGCGTCGGCGCGTGCCGACCAGTTGGCGTCAATCGCGTAGTTCACCGACAGGTCGGCGCTCAGCGCCTGGTCACGGCGCACCGTGCCCAGCACGAAGTCAGGGCCGCCATATTTTTTGTTGGAGGCACTCAGTCCCGCGGCGACGCGCAAGCGCTCCAGAGGCGAGACCGAGGCAAAGACGCGCAGCACAGGCCCCGCGTTGCTGAAGTCTTTCTTCAGCCGCAGATTGTCTTCTTGCACATAGCTCAATCGCGCGCCCAGGCTGGGGGTCCAAGGAAGGTCACTGAGGTTGTTGGTTAGCATGGCGCCCAGCACGGTGGCCCGCGCGTCGCGATTCTGGTCGGCCGTGGCGTGGCGATAGTCGCCATACTGCGCAAAACCCAGCAGCGACAGGGCGGGGCTGAGCGTCATGTTGGCCTCGGCCGAGACTTGCAGCGTGTTGCGGTAGCGGTTGCCACCCACTTGCAACTGGCTGGCGCTGAAGGTGCCGCGCCACAGTGCCAGGCTGGTGAGTTGCGTCAGGCCCGCGTACAGCGTGCCAGTGGCCAGGTCGTAGGCCTTCTCTTGCGCATTGCCACGCACGTCCAGGTCGGCACCCGCAAACACCGACACCCGGTTGGACACGCGCAGGGTTTGCTGACCACCCAGTGCCACTTGCGCAAAGCTGTCGTTGACTTGCGCGCTGGCCGTGCCGCCAGTGGTCAGCACGCCCAAGGGTGAGTCGACCTGGTCACGGAAGGTGCCGCCATTGACGTTGTTGTCATGGCCGCCGCCGACTTCGATGTACAAGCGCGCGGTGGCGCGGCGGTCGGCCGATTCGCGCGACTGCATGGCTTGCAAGAAGCCATTGATGTTGCTGCGCACGCCCGCCGGTGGGTTGTAGCGCAGCACAAACTCGAACTCGTTACGCGCGCGCGCAAAGTCGCCCAGCAAGAAGTAGCCACGCGCCAGTTCCAGCCGTGCGCGGTCGTTGGCCGGCACGGCACTGAGGTGGCGTTCCAGCGCCAGCACACCCTCAGCGACGCGGCCGGTGTTGATGGCGGCCACGCCGTAGAGGAAGTCAAAGTGGGTCTCGCCAATCAACTGCGGGTTGGCCAGCGCGGTTTGCATGGCCTGGTCAAACTGGCTGGCTTCGACCTGGCGACGGATGTCGTCCAGGGGTGCCGCAGTGGCGCTGCAAAGCGCCAACGCCAGCGCCGTGGCGGTGGCCGCAGCAACGGCATGCCG
>JANNEX010000738.1:0-21934 GCA_031379155.1 Rubrivivax sp. | reverse complement strand
CCACCAGCAGCAGGCCCAAGGTGTTGAGCGGGTAGGCGCGCATGACAAAGCTGCACACCGACGACAAGGCGTTGAACAGCAGCATTTGCCAAAACAGCAGCCGGCGCGGCTGCCACAGGCGGCTGAGCTTCACGTCACTTCACCTCACTTCATCTCAGCTCACAAGCCGGCCCTTTGGCGCGCCAGCGCCGCACCTTGTGCCAGCGCGCGCAATTTGCCTTCAGCGACCTCGCGGCTCATGGGCGCCAGGCCGCAGTTGGTGCAGGCAATCAGCCTTTCACGCGGCACGAATTGCAGCGCGCGGCCAATCGTGTCGGCCACTTCTTCGGGTGTTTCAATGGTCGCGCTGGCCACGTCAATGACGCCCACCATCACGTCCTTGCCTTTGAGCAAGGCCATCAGGTCAGCCGGCACGTGGGAATGAAAACACTCCAGGCTGACTTGTTTGATGCTGCTGGCGGCCAGCGCCGGAAAGACCTTTTCATACTGCCGCCACTCCTCGCCCAGCGTCTTCTTCCACTGGTTGTTGGCCTCGATACCGTAGCCATAGCAGATGTGCACGGCGGTCGTGCAGCTCAGGCCTAACGCGGCACGCTCCAGCGCCTTCACGCCCCAGTCGGCAGCCTCGTCCATGTAGACGTTGAAGGCCGGCTCGTCGAACTGCACGATGTCCACGCCGTCAGCTTGCAGCGCCAGCGCTTCTTGGTTGAGCAACTCAGCAAACGCAAAAGCCATCTTCAGGCGGTCGCCATAAAACTGGTCGGCCACGGTGTCGACAATGGTCATGGGCCCGGGCAGCGTGAACTTGATCTTGCGCGTGGTGTGGGCGCGCAAGAACTGCGCTTCGGCGGCATGCACACGGCCCTTCAATTTCAGCGCGCCCACGACTTGCGGCACCATGGCCTTGTAGCGGTCTTGGCGTATGCCCATCTCGACCTTGTGTTCAAAGTCGATGCCCTCCACCTGCTCCAAAAAGCCGTGCACAAAGTGCTGACGGCTTTGTTCACCGTCGCCGATGGTGGACAGGCCCGCGTCCTCTTGCGTCTTGATCCACAGCAGCGTGGCGTCGAGCTTGGCGCGCGCCAGCTCAGGGCCTTGCGCCCTCCATTGCGGCCAGAGTTTTTCGGTCTCGGCCAACCACGAAGGTTTGGGCAGGCTGCCGGCAATGGCGGTGTCGAACATGTCGGTGTCTCCTGGCGTGCGGCCGCGAGGTTAACGCATGCCATTGCCGCAAAGCCAGCCGCCACAGCGGCAAGGCGGCTTCGTCCCGCCAGGCTGGACTTGGCACCCCGCGCCCTGGTTTTTGTCGCAGCGCTGCAATGACAGCGCGCCTGCCGCTACGCTTGCGGCCATGTCCGACCTGCACCCACCCCTGCTGCAAGCGCTGGAAGAACCTTTGCCGGCCGAAGTGGCGGGTCGTCGCGATAGCTGGCTGACGCGCTACCGCCGCTATCCCGTGTACAGCCGCGCCTGGGCGCGGGGGCGCCTCAAAGTCTTCGGCCTGGGCGCATTGGCGCTGCTCTTGGTGGCGGTGACGCCGGTCCTGTCTGCCGCGCCCAGCAGCATGCCGCTGGGCGGCGTCATCCAGCTGGCCTTGCAGTTGACCTTGCCGGTGCTGCTGGGCCCCTGGCTGTGCGCGCGCCTGCGCGGCCGCGGCCTGGCGCCCGAACGTGAGTGGTGGGCCTTGGCCACCACCCTGGTGGCCCTGGTGGTGGCGTTGCTGGCCATCAATGAATGGGGCGCCGAGCCCATGAAACAGTGGCTGGCAGAAAGCACCGGCGCAGTCGACGAAACCGGCAAACGCAAACGTGTGGTGATGGCCATTGGCGTCAGCGTCAGCAGCCCCGAAGACGCCGCCAAACCGCCACGCGCAGGGGTCGGCGACGAAGCCTCTTTGCAGCAGCGCCTGATGAACCTGGCCTCAGGTGCCGCGCTGAGTTTTTGGCTTGCTGGCGGCGCCGGTTTGTGGGCCTGGCGGCGCGAACGTGACGCGCTGGCCAGCCTGGCGCGAGAGCGTGAATTGGCGCGCGCCCTGGTGCAACGCCGCGAGGCTGAGTTGCAACTGTCGCTGCTGGCCGCGCAGGTCGAGCCACACTTTTTGTTCAACACCCTGGCTGGCGTGCGCAGCGCCATCCGCACCGACCCCGGCCGCGCCAGCGACATGATCGACCACCTGGTGGACTACCTGCGCGCCGCCATTCCGCGCCTGCGTGGTGACGGCGGCGCCGAGGCCACGCTGGGTGGCCAGCTTGAGATCGTGCGCGCCTATCTGGCCCTGATGCGTGGGCGCATGCCACGCCTGAGCTTTGCCATCGACGTGGCGACCGATTTGCTGCGCGCGCCCTGCCCGCCCTTGATGCTTATTTCGCTGGCCGAAAACGCCGTCAAACACGGCGCCGAGCCCAAGATCGGGCCGGTGCAGATCAGCGTCAGCGCCCAGCGCAGCGATGAAGGCGACTTGGCCATCACCGTGACTGACGACGGTGCCGGCTTTGACGCCCAGCGCAGTGCCAGCGGCGGCGGCCTGGGGCTGAGCAACATTCGCCAGCGCTTGCAGCAGATGCATGGGTCGCGCGCATCCTTGACACTGCGTGCCGGCCCCGCAGGCGGCGTGCAAGCCACGCTTCGTGTGCCAATCGACTCAGAGGCCTAACTTCATGACAGTCATGACTGCCCAAGCAGCCTCCGCCCTGATCGCCGACGACGAAGACCTGCCGCGCGCTGAACTGCGCCGCATGCTGGCCATGGCCTGGCCGGCTTTGCAAGTGGTGGCCGAATGTGAGCATGGCCCGGCGGCGGTGGAAGCCATTGACGCACTGTCCCCCGACATTGCCTTTCTCGACATCCGCATGCCGGGCAGCTCTGGCCTGGACGTGGCACGCGCGGCCAGCGGGCGCTGCCGCGTCGTCTTCACCACCGCCTATGACAGCCATGCGGTGGCCGCCTTTGAAGCCGGCGCGCTGGACTACTTGCTCAAACCCATCGCCGCCGAGCGGCTGGCGCAGACGGTGCAGCGCTTGCAGCAAAGCCTGGCTGCCAGCACCGAGCTGCCGTCGTTCGAACCCTTGGTGCAGCGCCTTGCAGCCCAACTACAAAGTGCACCTGCGGCACAAAAACTGCGCTGGCTGAGTGCCAGCGTGGGCGACACCATCAAGCTCTTTGGCATCGACGAAGTGGTGTTTTTTCAAAGCGACGAGAAGTACACACGCGTCGTCACGGCCAGCGACGAAGCGCACATCCGCAAGCCGCTCAAAGAGATCAGCGAAAGCCTGGACCCCGAAGAGTTCTGGCAGGTGCACCGCGGCCTGGTGGTGCGCGCCAGTGCCATTGCACGCGCGCAGCGCGACGAGCTGGGCCGCATCACCCTGCACCTGAAGTCGCATGCCGAAAAGTTGGCAGTCAGCCAGGCCTGGGCCTGGCGCTTCAAGCCGATGTAGGCGGCGCCGGCCGTGGGTCAGGTGATACTGCGCGCCATCACCTTGACCCCGCCGCCGATGCCGTCAGACCTGCCCTCTTCTGGTCCACCCCAAGCCGCGCCTGCCCTGGCCATGCTGCAGGCCTTGGCCGTGCCCGTGATGCATCTCGGGCCGCAGGGCCAGCCGCGGTGGGCTAACGAAGCGGCTGTGCGGGCCCTGGCTTGGACGCCGGGCCAAAGTTTGGCCGAGCTGTGGGCCGACGCGGGTGCCGCGCAGTCGCTGTGCGCAGCACAAGGCGCCACGGCTGATTTGCAGACGGCCGGTGCGCCCAGCGCGGGTGGCGATTGGTTCCGCGTCAGCAGCCAGCCCCTGCCCGATGGCGGCTGGGTGCTGAGCCTGTCGCCGCTGGAAGAATTGCGCAGCCAGCAGGCCGAAGTGACACGCTCGTCCGAATTGCTCGACCTGGCCCGAGACTTCGGCCGCCTGGGCGTGTGGGAGCGCAACATCCGCACGCTGCAGGGGCGCTGGGACCGCGAGGTGCTGCGCTTTTGGGGCCTGGACCCCGATGCACCGACACCCGATTTTGCCCAGGCCATCAAGAACATTCTGGAGATCGACCGCGTCGCGGCCAACCGCTATTTCCAGGACTCACTCAAGCAAAAAGGTCGCTACTCGGTGCGCTACCGCGTGCGCGCCCCCGACGGCACGGTGCGACGCATCCACTCGCAGTGGCTGGTGAAGAACGGCGCTGACGGCCAGCCCGAACACATCCTGGGCTTGATGATGGATGACAGCGAACCTTATGCGCTGGCACGTTGGCCAGATGAGGTGCAGGCGCAGTTGGCCCTGGCCGTGGAACTGGGTGACATTGTCATCTGGCGCCATGACCTGAAGACGGGGCGCGTGCACCTCAATGAACAGGGCTGGCGCTCACTGGGTCTGAAGCCGCAAGACCAAGGCCTGGGCATCGAAGAGATGCGCCAACGGGTGCACCCCGATGACCTGCAGCGCCTGCTCGAATCGGCGCGCCTTGCCTTGTACGACGACCGCCCGGTGGACCTCGAAGCGCGCTACCGCAGCAGCGATGATCAGTGGCGCGCACATCTCTTGCGCCGCGTCGTGCTGCGCGACAACACCGGGCAGGCCGTGGCCTTTTTGGGTGTGGCGCTGGACATCACCGAACGCCAGGAGCAACAGCGCCGCGCCAGCGAGATGGCGCGGCGGTTCGATACCGTGATGCGCGTGGCTGGCATCGGCCACTGGCTGATAGAACCGGGCCAGCAGCTGGCCCATTGGAGCGAGCAGCTGCGCTTGATCTACGCTTGGCCCGCAGGCGAGCCGGCGCCGGCATTGGGCGAGTGGCTGCAACGCTGCGTGCATGCCGACGACAGGGCGCACGTCAAGGACAAAACGCGGGCCTGGCTTGAAAGCAGCGCCGAGCGCATGGAGCTCAGCTTTCGCGCCCTGCGCGTGGGCGGCGAGGTGCGCCATTTGCTGAGCCATTCGCAGCGCGAAAAGCGCAGTGACGGTGTCTTGAGCTTTGGCGTGGTCATCGACATCACCGAGCAGCGGCGCTCGGAGCTGGCGTTGCGCGGCGCCGAGCAAAGGGTGGCGCTGGCGGCGCGCGGCGCCGGGCTGGCCGCCTGGGAAATGGACCTGGACAGTGGCGAGGTGCACTGGGACGAGCAGATGTGGCGCCTGCGTGGCCTGACGCCGCAGGCACAGCCGCTGAACGAAGCCCAACGCCTGGCCTGCGTGCACGCCGAAGACCGCGAAGGCACCACCGAACGCATGCAACAGGCCCATGCCGATGGCGCCACGGTGGAACTTGAGTTCCGTGTCATCTGGCCTGACGGCCAACTGCGCTGGCTGGCCTCGCGGTCGACCGAATTGCACGACCCCGCGTCCCAGCGGCGCCGCCGCATTGGTGTCAACTGGGACATCAGTGACCGGCGCAGCGCGCAAACCGTGCGCCAGGAACGTGAGATGGCGCTGCGCGACAGCGCTTCCAAGTCCCAGTTCTTGTCGCGCATGAGCCATGAACTGCGCACCCCACTCAACGCCGTGCTGGGGTTTTCGCAGTTGCTGCTGAACGATCAGAGTGAGGCGGCCGCCACGCCGGCGCAAGAACAGCAAAGGCGGCAACAAAGGCAACAGCGCCTGCAACACATCCACCACGCCGGCGAACACTTGCTCAGCCTCATCAACGACGTGCTGGACCTGTCGACGCTGGAAGGTGGCGAAGTGCGCATCGCCCTGCAAACCGTGGCGCTGGCGCCGCTGGTGGAGCAGACCTTGCCCTTGCTGGGGCCGCTGCAGCAGCTGCGTGGCGTGAAAATCGAACTGGGCGCGCTGGACCTGCACGTGCAGGCCGACCCCACGCGCCTTCGCCAGGCCTTGCTCAACCTGCTGTCCAACGCCGTCAAGTACAACCGCGAAGGGGGCAGCGTATCGGTGCAGGCGCTGCACCGAGGCGAGCATGTGCTGCTGCGTGTGGCCGACACCGGGCACGGCATGTCAGACGAACAGTTGCATCAGTTGTTTGAGCCTTTCAACCGCCTGGGTGCCGACCGTGGCAGCATTGAAGGCACGGGCATTGGCCTGGCCATCGTCAAAGCGCTGGTCGAACGCATGGGGGGGTCGATTCACGTGGACAGCCGCTTGGGGCAAGGCAGCGTGTTTGAATTGCGCCTGCTGGCCGCAGGTGCCGACTCTGCACATGGCAGCGCGCACACCCGTGCGCACACCAGCGCACACACCGGCGCACACACCGGCGCGCAGACCAGCGCGCCCATCGATAGCGCCCGGCGCGAACCGCTGGCGGCCCTGGGCAGCGGCAAGGACAGCGGCAGGGACAGCAGCAAGCGCACCGTGCTTTACATCGAAGACAACCCTGTCAACGCGCTCATCATTGGCGAGTTGCTGTCACGCCGCGCTGACCTGGTGCTGCACGTGGCCAGCGACGGCAGCAGTGGCGTGGCGCAAGCCAAGTTGTTGCAGCCCGAACTCATCTTGCTGGACATGCAACTGCCTGACTTTGACGGTTATGAAGTGCTGCGGCGTTTGCAGGCCGACCCCGCCACGGCAGACATTCGCTGCATCGCCCTGTCGGCCAACGCCATGCCCGAAGACATCACGCGCGCCCTGCGTGCGGGGGTGTCCGATTACTGGACCAAGCCGCTGGACTTCGCGGCTTTCATGCTGTCCTTGGAAGGGCTCTTCGGCCAAGCGCCCTGAGCCTGTCAAGCCGGTTCTGGCTGCAACAGCCCACGCTTGCGCAACAGCGGCTCCACCGTGGCGGCACGGCCGCGAAAAGCACGGTAGGCGGCGCCTGGCTCAACGCTGTTGCCCACGCTGTAGACATGCTGGTGCAGACGCTGCGCCACCTGCGCATCAAAAGGGCTGCCGGCTTCGACAAAAGCGTCATAGCCGTCAGCGTCCAGCACCTCGGCCCACAGGTAGACGTAGTAGCCCGCCGCATAGGCCGCATTGGCAAACAGGTGTTGGAAATGAACCAGGCGGTGGTTGATGCCCACACCGTTGGGCAAACCCAAGTCCTGCAACAGCTGGGCTTCAAAAGCGCACAGGTCTGGCGGCGGTTCAGCGTCGGGCAAAGAGTGCACGGCCATGTCGACCAGCGCACTGGCGGTGTAGCGCACCGTCTCGTAGCCCTGGTTGAACTGGCGTGCACGCTGCATGCGCTGCATCAACTCCAGCGGCATGGGCTCATCGGTTTGCCAGTGGCGTGCGTGGCGCTGCAAGACCTGCGGCTCGGTGATCCAGTGCTCAAAAATCTGCGACGGCAACTCGACAAAGTCGCGCAGCACCTGGGTGCCCGACAAACGCCTGAAGCCCACGCTGGACAGCAGGCCGTGCAGGCCATGGCCAAATTCGTGGAACAAGGTGCGCGCGTCATCCAGCGACAGCAGCGTGGGCTGGCCTGCCGCGCCGCGTGCAAAGTTGTTGTTGTTGACGATCACCGGCAGTTGCGCAGGCGCGCCGGCGGCCACATTGCGCGTCTGCCAGCGCAGCGCACTCATCCAGGCACCGCTGCGTTTGTTGGGGCGCGCAAAGTTGTCCTGCATGAAGACGCCGATGACCTGGCCTTGGCGGTTGCTGACTTCAAAGGCGCGCACGTCGGGGTGGTACACCGGCAAGTCGATGCGGGGTGTGAAGCGCAGGCCAAAAAGGCGTTCGGCGCAGTCAAAGGCCGCTGCGGCGACACGCTCAAGCGAGAAATAGGGTTTGACTTCGGCGTCGTCGATGGCAAAACGCTCGCGGCGCACACGCTCGGCCCACAAGCGCCAGTCCCAGGGCGCGATGGGCAATTCACGCGCGACTCCGCTTTGCTGCTGCCGCAACTCCACCAAGGCCCGCGCTTCAGCGTGCACCGCCTTCAACGCACGCGGCCAGACTTCACCCAGCAGTTGCTGCACCGCTTGCCGCGTGCCGGCCATGGTGTCGGCCAGCGCATGGTCGGCGTAGCAAGCGCGGCCCATGAGCGCGGCTTGCTCGTGGCGCAGACGCAGGATGTCGCGCGCCACCTCGCGGTTGTCATGCTCGCCTGTGTGTTCGCCCCGGCCCACCCAGGCACGCCAGGCCTGTTCACGCAGGTCGGCGCGTTCTGAAAAGCTCAGGAAAGGAACAATCAGTGAGCGCGACAGCGTGATCACGTGGCCGGGCAAACCCCGGTCGGCGGCGGCCTGTTGCGCGGTGGCGCGCAGCGACTCTGGCAGACCCACCATGTCGGCTTGGCCAAGCAGCGGCAAGTGCCAGGTCGATTCGTCGTGCAGCACGTTTTGCGCAAAGCGCGTGGTCAGGCGCGCCAGTTCCTGCATGACCTGGGCATAACGTTCACGTTGTGTGGGTTCGAGTTGGGCGCCGGCGCGCACAAAGTCCAGGTGCGTGCGCTCCAACAAGCGCAACGCCTCTGGTGCCAGGCCCAGGCGGGTGCGCTGCTGGTGCAAGGTGTCGACACGCGCGAACAGCACAGCGTCGGTGTAGACCGCGCTGTGATGGGCGGCCATGGGGCCGGCCATGGCACGCTGCACCGCCAAGAGATCTGGGCTGGTGGCCGATGCGGTGAGACCGTAGAACACGGCCGCGATGCGGTCCAGCTCGGCGCCCGTGCGGTCAAACGCGGCCACGGTGTTGTCAAAGTCGGGCGGCTGAGGGTGGGCGCCCAAGGCCGCCAACTCTTGGCGCTGGGTGCGCATGGCTGCGTGCAGTGCGGGCTCGAAATGCGCGGCGCGCAGGGCACCGTAGGGTGGCAAGCCGTAGGGTGCAAGCCAGGGCTGCAACAGCGGGTTGGTGTCGGACGTGGCGGACTGCGGGGTCATGCGATGCTCATTGGCGATGCTCACTTGCAATGCTCATTTTCCATACTCACTTGCCATCTTCACTTGCCTTGACGGATGGCGGTTTCGTCGTCTTCGCGGTAGCGGCGGTCGGCGCAGGTGCTGACCCAGGTCTTGCGTTCGGCCTCGAGCTTGGCCGTGGTGTCGTTCCAGGCCGCATTGCGTTCGTTCCAGGCCGTGACGCGCGCGTCAAGCACACGCGCCTTGGCGTTGTAGGCGCCAACCACGGACTCGGTGGTGGCGGCCAGTTGCAAACGCTCGGCTTCTAACTCGGTGCGCTGGGCGCTGATGTCTTCGCGCTCTTTGTTCAGCGCGGCCTGGTTGCGCTCGTAGGCATTGCCGGTGATCTTGTTGGCGTTGTGCGCCTCGACCCGCGTGGTCCAGTCCTGCACACGGGCGGCGAAGAGCTTGAGGCGCGCCGCAAAGTCTTCGGCCTTGCCACGCATGGCGTCGACCGGCGCACGTTCGTCACGCAGCGTCTGCTGCTCAGTGGCGATGGCTTGTTTCTCTTTGTCCAGTGGCGCGCGCGGGGCGTCATGGTCGTTCAAACGGGTGCGGATGGACTCTTCCTGCTTGAGGCAGGCACGCAACTCATCGCGTGTCAACAAAGGGCCAGCACCGGTGCCGCCGCTGAGTGCGCCGGTTTTGCCTTCGGCGGGTTTGGCTGCGGCAGCGGGCTTGCTCGCGGCAGGCTTGGCGGCCGGCTTGGCGGCAGGTTTGACGGGCGCGGTTTGAGCCGCTGCCGGCAGGGCGACTGGCAACAAAGCCACAGCAAGCAAGGTGGCACAGCTGGTCAGCAAGGGTGCGCCCGCGCGCCTCAAAGTGCTCAACTTCATCATGGTCCTCAAGTGGTTCGCCAGCGCTGCTGGCAAAGGCTTGGATGATGCCACCCTTGCCCGGCGTTGCCCCACGCGGCCGCCCTTGCGCGGCCCAGCGAAAACCCGCACGCCGCGGCGGTCGGCGGTGCCACCGAGGCTGTGGCACAGTGCGCAGCCCCGCACCCCTGCGCCACACCTTCCCGCCCCTTCCCACCCGATGCACATGCCCGCCAAGAATCAAGCCCACCAGCCCTGGCTTTGCCCGTGGCGCTAAAAGCCACCATCTACAAGGCGGCCTTGCAGATTGCCGACATGGACCGCGACGTCTACGCCGACCATGCACTCACCCTGGCCCTGCACCCGTCTGAAACCGAAGAGCGGCTCATGGTGCGCCTGCTGGCCTTTGCGCTGCACGTGCCGGCTGACGACCACGGCGGCAACTTGCAGTTTGCGCGCGGCTTGGCCGACAGCGACGAGCCCGACCTCTGGCAGCACGACCTGACCGGCCAGTTGATGCACTGGCTGGAAGTAGGCCAGCCCGATGACCGCCGCTTGGCCAAAGCTTGCGGCAAGGCACGCCGCGTCAGCCTGTATGCCTACGCCGCGTCCACGCCGGTGTGGTGGGCGGCGCTGCAAAACAAGGTGGCACGTTTGTCCAACTTGTCGGTGTGGCAATTGCCGGCCGACCAGAGCCAGGCCCTGGCCGCGCTGGCGCAACGATCGATGCAACTGCAAGTCACGGTGCAAGACGGTGGCATTTGGGTCGGCAATGGCAGCGACAGTGTTGAAATCCAGCCCTTGGCCTTGAAGGTGCCCAAGCCATGAAACACCACTCACTCCTGTGCGCCTGGTTTGCCAGCGCCTGCCTGCTCAGCCCCGCCATGTCACAAACTGCATCTGACACCGACCCCTATCTTTGGCTCGAAGACGTGCAAGGCGAACGCGCGCTGAAATGGGTGCGCGAACGCAACGCCCACAGCGAAGCCGTGTTGCAAGCGCGGCCAGGTTTTGAAGACCGCAAACGGCTGATCCGCGAGGTGCTGGACTCGCGCGAGCAGATTCCCTATGTCTCACGCAAAGGCGACTGGTTCTACAACCTGTGGCGCGACGCCAAGAACCCGCGCGGCCTGTGGCGGCGCGCCACGCTGGCTGAGTACCGCAAGACAGCACCGGCCTGGGAGACGGTGATCGACATCGACGCCCTGGGCAAAGCCGAAGGTGAAAACTGGGTCTTCGGCGGCGCCAACTGCCTCGGGCCCGACTACCGCTTGTGCCTGCTGTCGCTGTCGCGCGGTGGCGCCGACGCCAAGGTGGTGCGCGAATTCGACACCGTGAGCAAACGCTTTGTGGACGGCGGCTTTTTTGTGCCCGAAGCGAAGAGCAGCCTGGACTGGATTGACAAGAACACGCTCTACATCGCCAGCGACTTCGGCCCCGGCAGCCTCACCGACAGCGGCTACCCCCGTGTCATCAAACGTTGGCAGCGCGGCCAGAAACTGGCTGACGCAGTAAGCGTCTACGAAGGCCAGGCCCAGGACGTGGCGGCCTTTGTCTCGGTGGACCACACACCCGGTTTTGAGCGCACCGTGTTTGGCCGCTCGCTGGACTTTTACAACACGCAGATGCTGCTGCAACAAGGCGACAAACTGGTGCCGCTGGACAAGCCACTGGATGCCCAGCTCAGCTTCTGGCGCGAGCGTGTGCTGCTTGAATTGCGCAGCGCCTGGACCGTGGACGGCCAGACCTGGCCCCAGGGTTCATTGCTGGTGGCTGACGCTGCCGGCTATCTCAAAGGCGAGCGCAAGTTCACGGCCCTATTCACACCCACCGCCACGCGTTCACTCGAAAGTGTGGGCACCACACGCAGCCACGTCATGCTCAATGTGCTGGACACCGTGGCCAGCCGGCTGGAAGAGTGGACACCGGGCAAAGACGGCTGGAAAAAGCGCGATGCCAAAGCGCCCTACCCCGGCCACTTGAGTGTCACCCCCTTGCACGACCCCGAGTTGCGTGACGATGCACTGGCCGAAGCCTACCTGCTGAATTCAGCGGACTTTTTGCAGCCCGATTCTTTGCAACTGGGCCGTGCGGGCAGCGATGAGCGCGACCTGCTCAAGGCACGCCCCAGCTTTTATGACGCCGCCGGCATGCGCGTTGAGCAGCGTTTTGCGAGCAGCAAAGACGGCACCCGGGTGCCCTACTTCGTGATCTGGCCCAAGGGCGCACAAGCCGATGCCAAGAACCCGACCATCCTGTATGCCTACGGCGGTTTTGAAGTCGCGCAAACGCCTTGGTATTCGGGCAGCATGGGCCGCGTGTGGGCCAGCCAGGGCGGTGTTTTTGTGGTCGCCAATATTCGTGGCGGCGGCGAGTTTGGCCCGGCCTGGCACCAGGCGGCGATTCTGAAGAACAAACAGCGCAGCTACGACGACCTGGCCGCCGTGGCCGAAGACTTGATCAAGAACAAGGTCACCAGCGCCGCCCACCTGGGCATTCAAGGTGGCAGCAATGGCGGCCTGCTGGTGGGCGCGGTGATGTTGCAGCGGCCCGAGCTGTTCAACGCCGTGGTCTGCCAGGTGCCGCTGCTGGACATGCAGCGCTATCACAAGCTCTTGGCCGGGGCCAGTTGGATGGCCGAATACGGCGACCCCGACAAGGCCGAAGACTGGGCCTTCATCTCGCGCTACAGCCCCTATCAAAACGTCAGGAAGGGCGTCAAGCTGCCCAGCGTGCTGTTCACCACCAGCACACGCGACGACCGTGTGCACCCGGGCCACGCACGCAAGATGGCGGCGCGCATGCTGGAGCAAGGCCACCCGCTGCTGTACTGGGAAAACATCGAAGGGGGCCACGGCGGCGCGGCCGACAATGGCCAGCGTGCGCAGATGGTTGCGCTGGAGTACACCTTCTTGTGGCAGCAACTGGGCATGCGCTAGCCGTACAGCGATGCTGCGCTGGATAGACGACAGCACGCCGCTGCCGCTGGCGCATTCGGCCTTGGGCGGTGGCAGTGACGCGCCTGGCCTGGTGGCCGCCGGCGGCAGCCTGAGCGTGGCGCGCCTGGACGAGGCCTACGGCAAAGGCATCTTCCCCTGGTACAGCCCCGGCCAGCCGGTGTTGTGGTGGAGCCCCGACCCGCGCATGGTGCTGCCCACGGCACAGTTCAAGCTGTCGCATTCGCTCAAGAAGGCCCTGCGCCGCTTCTTGCGCACACCCGGCACAGCGCTGCGTTTCGACGGCGACTTTCGCGCCGTAATGACGCAGTGCGCGCGGACGCCGCGCGAAGGCCAGCATGGCACCTGGATCGTGCCGGCCATGGTCGACGCCTACTGCCAGTGGCATGCGGCGGGCCGCGTGCATTGTGTGGAGACGTGGGTCGACGACACCCTGGTCGGCGGCCTGTACTTCGTGCACATCGGCCGCATGTGTTTTGGCGAGTCGATGTTTTCGCACCAGACCGACGCCTCCAAGATCTCCCTGGCCGCCTTGGTCGCGGCCTGCCTGGCGCGCAACATCCCGCTCATTGACTGCCAGCAAAACACCGCCCACCTGGCCAGCCTGGGCGCCGTTGAGATCACACGCGCGGCCTTCTTGGAGCACTTGGCACGCACGCAGAGCCAGCCCGCGCCCGCGCTTTGGACCTATGATGAAGCGGCCTGGTCTTTGCTGGGCGTTTGACCCGCCCAAGAGCCGCAAAACAAGGCGCAACCGCGCGTGACACACCCCAAGGAATTGCCGCTGCGCTCGTTGCAGTTTTATGCAACGGCACCCTACCCTTGCAGCTACTTGCCAGACCGGCAGGCGCGCTCGCAAGTGGCCACGCCCAGCCACCTGATCCACGCTGACACCTATTCGGGCCTGGTGGCCAACGGCTTTCGGCGCAGCGGCATGTTCACCTACCGCCCCTATTGCGACGGCTGCCGCGCCTGCGTGCCGCTGCGTGTGCCGGTGGCCAGCTTTGCGCCTTCGCGCAGCCAGCGCCGCTCGGCCAAACAGCACGGCCACCTGGTGTCGCGCGTGCTGCGGCTGGGCTTTTCACCCGAGCACTATCAGCTCTACTTGCGCTACCAAAGCGGCCGCCACAGCGGCGGTGGCATGGACCAGGACAGCGTCGACCAGTACACCCAGTTCCTGCTGCAAAGCCGCGTCAATTCACGCCTGGTGGAATTCCGCGAGCCGCCGGCCGCTGACGGCAAGCAGGGCGCGCTGAAGATGGTCAGCATCCTGGACGTGCTGAGCGACGGCATCTCGGCGGTCTACACCTATTACGAGCCTGAGCCTGGCACCAGCTACGGCACCTACAGCGTGCTGTGGCAGATTGAGCAGACGGTGCAACTCAAGCTGCCCCACGTCTACCTGGGCTACTGGATTTCACACAGCCCCAAGATGGCCTACAAAGCGCAGTTCAGGCCGCACCAGTTGCTGGTGGACGGGCAGTGGCAGGCGGCCAATCTGCTGGCGTCTAACGGCTCAAGTGGCTGACCACTGAGCCTGATCTTCTTGTGCTGCGCCGTCGGCTTGCAGCTTGAGCAAATGCGCCAACAAAGACCGCCGCGCCATGGGGTGCAGGGCGGCGGGCACGTCGTCGTAGACCTGTGCCACCAGGCTGTCCATGCTTGAGGCGGATGCGCCCTGCAAAGCCGCTTGCACCTTGGCTTCGCGTTTGCGGCGGTGCGCTATCAAGCCGCGCAGCACATCATGCGGCTGCGCCACCAAAAAGCCGTGGCCGGGGGCCAGCCATTGCAGGTCTTCGTCCAGCAGCGACGCCAGCGATTTCAGGTAGGCCTGCATGTCACCGTCGGGTGGGTTGATGACGACGGTGGAGCCTTGCATGACATGGTCACCGGTGAACAGCAAGCGCCCTTCTTCGAACAAGAAGCACAGGTGGTTGGAGGCATGGCCCGGGGTGTGGATGACGCGCATCGTCACGCCCTCGGCCAAGACCAGCCGTTCGCCATCCACCAACTCACGTGCGGGCGCAAAGTCGGGGTCTTGCCACTCAGGATGGGTGGCTACGCGGCCCAACACGGGCGCGCCAGTGGCAGCGACCAAAGCCACCGCACCGGGTGAGTGGTCACTGTGAGTGTGCGTCACCAGGATCTGCACGATGCGGCCAGGCGCGGCGGCTTGCAATGCCCGCAGGTGCGGCTCGCTGATGGGGCCGGGGTCGATGACGGTCCAAGCATCGCCCGCACCGACCAGATAGCTGTTGGTGCCCGGCCCTGTCATGGGCCCGGGGTTGGGTGCTGTCACGCGGATGAGGTTTGGCAACAGGCGCACGGCACGGCCAGGCAGCATGTCTGCATGGGCGTCCCCGCGGCCGTCGGGGTCGAGGAGGGCCACCTCGGCGTAGGGCAGATCGTGCGGCAACAGGATGCGGGTGCCCGGTGCAGACCCTGTGCTGCTGGCGCGGCGCGGCATGATCAGCGGCACATGGGTCTTGGCACGCGCGGCGTTCAGGGCCCGATCAGCGCTGGCGTGCTGGCCCAGCTCGAGCAAGGTGCGCCGCGTCACGGGCAGCAGCTTGAGGCCACGTTCAGGCGCCATGGCCTGCTGGGGCGTGAGCCACATCAGCTCCAGCGCTTCGCCCATGTCTGCCTGCGCTTCCTGCCCCGCCGGGGCCAGTGCGGCAAAAAAGCGCGTGTCAAAGCGCTTGGGCACACCGGGTGGCGTGAGCCAGTGGCTGAAGTACACAAGGCCACTGATGTCAAACGTTAGGCCTGCAACTTGGGCCAGTTCGGCGGCGCCCGCGCGCCCGTCTTGCAGCTTCTCGCGCCAGGGCATCAACGCAGCCACGTCCACGGGCGTGGTGGCCAGCAGCAGGCCCACTTCTTCGAAAGTTTCGCGCACGGCGGCCACGTAGTAGTCCAGGCCGCCTTGCGCTACACCCAGGCGCTGGCTGGCCACCACATCGTCGGGGCCAAAGCAGTGCGCGTGGGCCGCGCGGTCACGCGCATCAAGCACGCCGCCGGGAAAGACGGCCGCGCCGCTGCGCAAGTCGCCGTCGCGTTCGGCGCGGCGCAGCATCAGCACTTCAAGGCCTTGTTCGCCGTCACGCAGCAGCAGCAGCGAAGCGGCGGTGCGGGCATCGGACGCGGGTGTGTAGTGCTGGCTCATCGTGCCACTCCAGAGTCGATCAGGCCCTGCACTTCGGCCGCCGACAGGCCAGCTTCTTGCAGCACCTGCGCCGTCTGTTCACCCACCTGCGGTGCAGGGCGTGGATGCGCGGCCGGTGTGCGGCCAAACCGCGGTGCGGGCGCGGGTTGCACGACACCGTCCACGCTGATGAAAGCTTCGCGCGACTGTGCATGGGCATGGCCCGGCGCCTCGTCAAAACTCAGCACGGGCGCAAAGCAAGCGTCGCTGCCTTCCAGGCGCTGGCACCATTCGTCACGGCTGTGCTGGTGCACGGCTTGGGCGATGGCGGCGCGCATCTCGCCCCACAGGCGCTGGTCGTACTGGCGCGCCACGAAGCGCGCCTCCAGGCCCAGCGCGGTGGCCAGTTGCGCGAAGAACTTGGGCTCCAGCGCTGCCAGGCTGATGTGGCGCTGGTCAGCCGTTTCATAGGTGGCATAAAAAGGCGCGCCACCGTCGAGCAAATTGCCGCCGCGCGGCCCCTCCCAATTGCCCGCAGCCTTGAGGCCAAAGAAGATCGACGCCAGCGAAGCCGCACCGTCGACCATGGCGGCATCCACCACCTGGCCTTGGCCCGAGTGCTGGCGTTCATACAAAGCCGCCATCACACCAAAGGCCAGATACAGCGCACCGCCGCCGTAGTCACCCACCAGGTTCAGCGGCGGCAGCGGCGCACCACCCGCCGGCCCGATGGCATGCAACACGCCAGTCAGGGCGATGTAGTTCAGGTCGTGCCCTGCGGCACCGGCCAAGGGCCCGCTCTGGCCAAAACCCGTCATGCGGCCGTAGACCAGGCGAGGGTTGAGGGCCAGACAAGCGTCGGGGCCCAAGCCCATTTTTTCCATCACGCCAGGGCGAAAGCCTTCGACCAGCACGTCGGCGTTGGCCAGCAAACGCAGCACCGCTTCACGGCCGGCGGCGCTCTTCAAGTCCAGCGCCACCGAACGGCGGCCACGCGCGTTGATGTCGTGGCGCGGCGCCATGGCCAGTCCCAGGCCGCTGGGCTCGAGGCGGTCAACCCGCACGACGTCGGCGCCCAAGTCGGCCAGCAGCATGCAGGCCAGGGGTGCGGGGCCGATGCCGGCCAGTTCAATGACGCGCAGCCCACGAAGAGGGCCTTGATCGGAGCTGTTCATGCCGCGAGTGTGCAGCAGTCGGCTGTGCGGCTTCGGTGCTTGAATTTCGGTGGTTGGCTACCTGGACCCACATTCAGATTGCCGCCTAACGCCTGGCTCAAGCCTACCGCCAATGGCAAGCCGGCTGAACGCCGTTGCGATTTAACATCAGGAATGGTGTACATTTTGCCTCTGTGTAGCTTGGCGCCATTTTGCTGCAGCCCCGCTTACCTCAAATGTTAGGCAACAGAGATTGCCCATTTCCACTTCACAGGGAGTCCGTTTCCTCACCAGGAGGTCGCACTCATGAAAACTAGACATATCACCCTTCCCACTGGACAGCCGTTCATGGTCCCGCAAGGCGTTCAACGCCTTGATTCCACGTCAACCCGAGGTTGGCAAGTGCGCTACCAAGGCACGAAGTACTTTCCCGACGGCACGGTAGGCGCCGACAAGTCGCTGCAAAACGCCACCAAAGAACTGCTGCGACGCATTGCCACCATGCCCGCACCGGCAGGGCTTAAGAAAGTCATCAGCCCAAGAAAAACCACGGGCTTGCCAGTGGGTATTTCTGGCCCCATCGTCGTGAATGGCTCGGGCACCGAGAACCCTTCGGCTTCGCTGTCGGTGCTGGTGCCGCGCTTTGGCAAGGTCAACCAGGTCAAGCGCATCCACATCGGCACGCCCAACACCTACACCAAGGCGCGCTACAAGGCAGCCTTGGCCAAGGCCATTGAAGTGCGCACCGAAGCCTTGGCGCTGTACGAAGCAGCGGCCACCAAGGCCAAGCGCAAAGAAGCCAACGTGTTGAAGAAAGAGCTGGCGGCGGCGCGTCAGTGAGCAAGGAAGCTTCGTGGCGCCAAAAAAGCGCCGCGAACCTTTGACTGGATTCGCTTGGTGGGCGGCGCAAGGTTTGAACTTGCGACCCCTGCCGTGTGAAGGCGGGAAAACGGTGCTTTCTGGAACGTCCTGGGATGCTGTTTTACCTATGAGAACGGCTTGCGCTTGTTCCAGGAAGTTCACTAAAGTACGGGAAAGATTTCCGTACTTTTTCCGTACTTTTTCCGTACTCCAGATTCGCCGTGGCCACCAAGATCGACACCGTTTCATCGCGCGACAAACTCAAGCCGCGCCGCGAGCCGTATTGGCATCGGATGAGCAAGGGCTGCTACCTGGGCCATCGCAAAATGGTCAGCACGGGGCACGGCAACTGGGTCGCCCGAGCCACGCAGGAAAGTTCTGGCAAAGAGAACTACAAGGCCCTTGGCGAACTGTCTGAAGTTCCCGATCACCTGCGTTTCGATACGGCGCAAAAGGCCGCGCTTGCTTGGTTCGAACACCTGGGGCGCGGTGGCACGACGACAGTCGCGACCGTGGCAGACGCCTGTGCGCGGTATGTGCTCAATCTGAAGACAACCAAGACCGAGAAGGCCGCCGAAGACGCCGAAGCGCGATTGAAGAACTACGTCTTGACCAACGCGAAGCTGTCCGCAACGGACCTAACCAAACTTACGCCGGCACAGCTTGAAGCCTGGCGCAAGGCGCTGAAAGCGCTGCCCACGCGCAGCGGCGCAAATCGGGGCGAAGGCCGATCAGACAGCACACTGAACCGCGACATGACTTGCTTTCGCGCGGCGCTGAACCTGGCCTACTTGGACGGTCTGCTGACGACCGACTATGCGTGGCGCAGCAAGCACCGGCCCATCAGAAACGCTGACCAGCGGCGCGAGCTACATCTCGACCGTGCGCAGCGCCTGAAATTCATCGAGGCCTTACTCCCAGACTTGGCCGCGTTCTTGCGTGGTCTGTGCCAACTTCCGCTGCGGCCAGGGGCTTTGGCGAAGCTCAAGGCCGGCGACTTCGACCGGCGACTGAAGGTGCTCAAGATCGGCCAGGACAAGTGTGGCAAGGACCGGCGGATCAAGCTGCCAAACGTGACGGCGGAGTTCTTTGAGACAGCATCTAAGGACAAGCTGCAAACGGCTCCGCTGCTCTCACGCGCCGACGGCAAGACATGGAACAAAGATGCCTGGAAGGGGCCGGTCAAGAGCGCTGCCGAAGCGGCCAAACTGCCCGACGGAACCACTGCGTACACGTTGCGCCACAGTGTCATCAGCGACCTCGTGCACGACGGACTCGACCTGCTCACGGTGGCGCAGATATCCGGGACCAGCGTTGCGACGATCGAACGGCACTACGGTTACCTTCGCAGTGATGTGGCAGCTATGGCACTGGCGCGTTTGGCGCTCTAGTACGCCAACCCAGAGATATCGAAACGTGAAATCGCGTTTTCGCGCCGATGCCGTCGTTGCAAATGCTCGCGATACCTACGGGGATCGCTGCGCGTTGCGCCTAGCCATCGACGCGAATGCATCGATTTCACCATGTTTCGATATCTCTGGGTTGGCGTACTCGGAACCAGGCCTGAGGCGAGGGCTTGAACAGACAGCTGGCCTGTCTTGCGAGGGGCCGAGGTTAAAGAGGGCTTCCTGCGACCGGTCGACTTCAGCGCTGCATCGCCTCGCGTGGTGCGCCAATCGTGTGAGGCGCCGTCAGCTGTCACTGATCTTCATACACGGCAGGCGACCGGTAGTTGACAGCGCGTACGCCGACGCATTGATTTTCGCCTCTGCATTTTCGGAGCGTCCACAACACGCTCCAATAACGAGAGCTGCCGTGCCATCAAGCTCCTGAACGCATGGTGTGAACCACCGCCAGACGCCGTGCGATCTCGGCCTTGAGCCAGATGGCGTCGTGCCCGGGCACTACCAGCTGAAGGCCCTGCGCCAGCATGTCGCGCGCCATCTCGGCGCTGCCACACCAGATGCCGGCCACCTTGCCCGCCGCAGCACAAGCCTGCTGAATGCGGGTGATGGCAGCGGCCAGCACGGGGTGCGTGTGCGCCGCGCCGGGGCCCAGGTTTAGCGCGATGCCCAGGTCACTGGGGCCGATGAAGAGGCCGTCGATGTGCGCGACAGCGGCGATGGCCTCGACCGCGTCCAGCCCGGTGTGGGTTTCGATCATCGCCAGCGCAAGCATCTGAGCGTTGGCATGCTGCGCGTAGTCGGCACCGCCCACCAGCAGGCCGCGTGCCGGGCCGAACGAACGGTCGCCTTCGATGCCGTTCAAGGGATAGCGGCAGGCGCGGCCAAAGGCCACGGCTTCGGCCACCGAATTGACCAGCGGGCAGATCACGCCATACGCGCCACAGTCCAGCGCGCGGTTGATCTCGCCCAGATTGTTCTGGCTGACGCGCACCAACGGCACGGCCGGTGTGTGCGACAGCGCCTGCAGCATCGCCAACATCTGCGCGTGGCCGGCCATCCCGTGCTGGCAATCGATGACGACGGCGTCGAATCCGGCTTGGCCCACCAGCTCGGCGGCATAGGCCGAATCGATGCTCATCCAGCCGGCCACGGCACCCCGGCCGGCCTGGAAGATGTCGAGCAGGCGGTTGGTCTTCATGGGCAGGTCTCCGTCAGGTGGTGCACAAAGGTGTGCAGGTGCTTGGCTGCGGCGTGCGGCTGTTGCATCGGGAACAGGTGGCCGGCGCCCATCAGTCGGTGGTGAACCGCGCGGTGCGGCGACTGCACGAGTGCGACGATCTCGTCGCTTTGTTCAGGCGGGCACAGGTTGTCGTGTTCGCCGCTCAGGGCCAGCACGGGCACGGCGAGAGGCCGGCGCGGCGCCAGCAAGCCGGGGCGCTGCCGCGCGTAAGCCAATTGGTTTGCGAAACGCGCCAGCCCCACAGCCTGCGCCTGTGCGACCAGCGACGCCAGGGCGTCATCGTCTTGCGCCAGCCCATAGCCCGGCGCCAGCTTGCTGCAGGCCAAAGCCTGCAGACCTTCGCGCCGTGCCAGGGCCCACTGCGCAGCGCGCCGCACTTCGCTGCTGTCTTGACCGGCACGTGCATTCGCACCCAGCAGCACCAGCGCAGCGACTTTGGCGGGGTGGCGCAGCGCCATGTGCAGTGCCACGATGCCGCCCAGCGAATGCCCCAACCACACAGCGGCACTGTCACCCGCCAATCGGGCCAGGCGGTCCACCTCGTCGTCGATGTGTGCGGCCGTGCCCAGCAGCTCGGTGTGTGCATCCAGCCCCTGCAGCAGCGCCTGCAGGCTGCGGCCGTCCAGCAAGGTGCCGGGCAGCGCGATGAGGCGCGGCGCCAGTGCCTTCACACCGCCATGGCCGGCGGCAGCAGGCTCAGCCGCGCCAGCCGGCCGCCGGCATCGAGCGTCGTGTCCAGCGCAGCGGCTGCGGCATGCACTTCGGGGCTGAAGCGTGGCGTTTTGCGGTGGTCGCCGTTCACCACAAGCAAAGCTTCTGCGTCCTGCGTGCCGGTGTTGATGAACTGCCGCGTGCAGCCGCCGGGCAGCGACAGCGTGTCCCATGCGCCCAGCTCAGCCATCACGCTGTCAACGCCGGTGTTCAGAACCACTTGCAGCGCGCCGCGTGCATGCACCAGCACGGCGTTCTCGTCGACGGCAAACGGCGCACTGCAATGCCCCGCCGGCACACGCAGCCATTCGACCGAAAAGCCCTGAGGGTCGGTCACGGCCGGCCGATGATCGCGGTACTGGCTGATGCCCCATCCGATCACCGGCGCCAACTGCCAGGCCTGGCCGGGCAAGGTGGCATCCAGCGTGGCGACATGAAAGTCTCGCTGCGCTGGCTTCACACAGCGCGCCGCCATGTCCGCCACCGACCAGTGGCGCAGCACGGCCACCTCGTTCGGCGGCATCAGCGGCAGCAGGGTGTCGTTGGGCGGGGGCGGGTGGCCTGCGGGCACGTCGATCAACTCGTTGTCGCGGCCCAGGTACAGACCCGTCGCGCGCGCCCTGCGTATCACCTCGGGGCTCCAGATGATGCCGCCGGTGTCGTCGCCACCCAGCACCGTCATCAGGAAGCCGTGCTTGCTGCCGCTGTTGCTGAAGCCGCGAAACATCCACGTCGGCATGCAAATCACGTCGCCTTCTTCCAGCACGGCTTCGCCTTCGTCACCGGCAGCGCCCCAGCGCAAGGTGAAGGTGCCTTCGCAGGCAATGAAGACCTCGGACGTGAAGTGCAGGTGCAGGTTGTTGGTGATGCCCGGG
>JANNEX010000395.1:0-3861 GCA_031379155.1 Rubrivivax sp. | reverse complement strand
GCGCTGGGTATCAAGGTCAGCCAACACCGCAGCTATCACGGGCTGGCGCTGAACGTCGACATGGACCTGGAGGCCTTTGCGCGAATCAACCCTTGCGGCTATGCAGGCTTGCAGACGGTGGACCTGAAGAGCTTGGGCGTGACGGTGGCTTGGAACGATGCGGCTTCAGGCCTGGTGACCCATCTGGCCAGGCGTCTTGCGCTCTGACGTTTGGTGCATCACAGCATGTCACTGCACTGCTGGCTCCAGCAACCGAATCGTCCCGGCATCGGCGTCCATCTCAGCCATCACGCCCAGCGGCAGCGTGAACTTGCGTTTGACGTGGCCAAACTGCGCGCCCCGGTACACGGGCACGCCCAAGGCGCCAAAGTAGTCGTCAAACACCTCGTCAAGTGTGAGCGTGCCGTAGCTGCCTTCACTGGGCATGCAATTCGTGAAACCGCCCAGCACCACACCGGCCACGCGGGCTAGCGCGCCACCCAGCATCAGCGTGGACAGCATGCGGTCCACGCGGTAAACGTATTCGTTCACGTCTTCCAGCAGCAGGATGGCGCCGTCCAAGTTGGGCATGTAGGGCGTGCCGGCCAGCGAAGTCAACACCGCCAGGTTGCCGCCCAGCAGCGGGCCGCGCGCCAGGCCGCCACGCAGCGTGGTGATGAGGCCATCGGTCGAGCCCAGATCGTCGTTGGGCACGTTCGCATTGCGCATTGTGTGCGGCAGCGCTTGCATGACCACGGCTTGAAACTGCTGCACAGAAAAACTGTTCCATTCCGAGCGCCCCAGCGGGCTGTGGAAGGTGACGAGGCCGGTCTTGACCTGCACCGCCGACAGCAGCGCGGTCAGGTCTGAAAAGCCGCCCAGGAATTTGGGGTAACGCGCGACGAGCTCAAAGTCCAACAGCGGCAACACTCGGTTGGCGCCACTGCCGCCGTTGATGGCCAGCAGGCCCGCCACGCCGGGGTCGGCAAACAGGGTGTGGATGTCGCTGGCGCGCTGGGCTGCGGTGCCCGCCATGTGGCCGTAGCGGGCGCGCACGTTGGGTGCTTCTTGCACCTTGAAGCCCAGCGCTTTCAGGGCTTGGTGGGTTTGTTCGTAGGGCGCCCGCTCAAAGACCGCACCCGACGGATTGATGAGACCGATGGTGTCGCCGGGGCTCAGGCGCCGAGGGCGCAGGGGTAGACGGTCGGCTGGGCGATCAATTTGAGCGTTAGGCATACGGTCGTCTACACAGGGTGCGGTTCAATGTCCACCATCTCAAACCAGTTGTTCCAAAACAGCGGCCTTCTGAAACCCACCAGCCAGGGCTGGCTGAGCGCGGTGGCCGCCAGGTGGGTGCGCAGTTTGTAGGGCATCCAGGCCACCGTCAGGCGTTTGGCGCGGTCAAATTCTGCGTCGCGCTCAGGCCCGTCGGGCAGGGCCAGCAGGCGTGCAATCGACTCGTTCATCTGCGGCAAATTAAAGCGCGACAGGTTGATGCCGCCGGCTGCCGCAGCGTCATAACGCAGCAGGCCTTCAATGCCGTCGGGCGCGCTGGCACGGCCGCTGACCGACCACATCATGAGCTTGCCCGCGCGCGCGGCCTTGTACTGCTCGGGCCACTGCGCGGTGTGAAAGACCACGCGCAAGCCAATGGCTGTCATGTCGCGTTTCATCAGCTCATCGAATCGGCGTGTTTCCTGGCTCGGCTGCGTCGCCATTTCCAGCAGCAGGGGCTTGCCTTGCGGCGTTTCGCGCCAGCCGTCGCCGTCGCGGTCGCGCCAGCCGTAAAGCTCGAGCAGGGCGCGTGCGCGTGCGGGGCTGTAGTCGCTCATTTCGCTGCGCCACTGCGGCACATAACCGCTGAGATGCACGGCCACAGGAGACTGCGCCACCACGGCCGAGCCATGACGCAGCAGCGTGACTTCACGGTCCACGTCAATGGCCAGGCCGATGGCGCGGCGCAGCGCCACCTGCGGCGGCGTGTAGCCGCCGACCAACGGGTGGTCCATGTTGAACATGGTGTAGTAGGTGGACGGCAGCACGACACGTTCAGCGCGCATGCCACGCTTGGCCAGGTGGGGTGCCAGCTTGCCACCGGGCATGGCCACCGGCAAAAAACCGTCGGGCAATTCCACCCAGTCGGCTTCGTTGTTCAAGAAGGCCAGCCAGGTGGGCTGCTTCTCGTCGATGATGGCCACTTCCACACGGTCGACCATGGGCAAACGCCTGCCCTTCAGGCGCGCCAGGATGGCCTGACCTTCGACATCGGTGGCACCTGGTTCGGCGTCATAACGCATGTCGCGAAAGAGCGGGTTGCGGTCCAGCACGATGCGTGAAGAGCGGCGCCATTCGGTCAGCTTGAATGGCCCGGTGCCGACAGGGTGCTGCATTGACAGTTCACCCTGCGCATCTATCACTTCGCGCGCCACGGCCGCAGTCGAAGCAGCGGCCAACCACTGCGGAAAACGCGGCCGGCCGGCGGCCAGCACAAAGCGCAGCGTGCTGCGGTCCAGCAGTTGCATGCCTTCGATGGGGCGATCGTAGTCGAAGGGCTTTTTCTGCTCGACGGCTTCGCGGCGCAGGGCCGACAAGCCGCTGATGCCGGCTTGTTCCATCGCGCTCCAGCCGGGGCTTTTGTTGGCCGGGTCGGCCAGGCGCTTGATGCTGTAGGCGTAGTCGGCGGCCAGCAGTTCTCGCGGTTTGCCGCCGAAGGCGGGGTCGTCGGTGAAGAAGATGCCACTTTGCACACGCACGGTCCAGCTGCGAAAGTCAGCGCTGGGTTCTGGCATGGCCGCCGCGGTGCGCGGGCGCAGCTTGACGGGCCGCGCCAGCGGATCGAACTCGAGCAGGGACTCGAAGATGTGTGAGGTGATGCGCAGCGAGCGCACATCACCCACGCGCGCCGGATCGAACCCGGTTTCGCTTTCGCTGGCCAGGCGCAGCACTTTCAGGCCTGCGCTTGAATGGGTGCTTGACGCGGGGCTAGACGCAGCGTTTGCCCAAGGCGCACCCCACGCCGCCAGCGCCGCAGCCGCCGGTTGCACCAGTGCCTGACGCCGCCGCATGCGCAATCTAAAAAGCCGAGATGCCCGTCATCGCGCGCCCCAGGATCAGCGCGTGCACGTCGTGTGTGCCTTCGTAGGTGTTGACGACCTCCAGGTTCACCAAGTGGCGCGCCACACCAAACTCGTCGCTGATGCCGTTGCCACCCATCATGTCGCGCGCCACGCGGGCAATGTCCAGCGCCTTGCCACAGCTGTTGCGCTTCATGATGCTGGTGATTTCGACCGACGCGCTGCCCTCGTCCTTCATGCGGCCCAGGCGCAGGCAGCCCTGCAAGCCCAGCGTGATTTCGGTCTGCATGTCGGCCAGCTTTTTCTGGATGAGCTGGTTGGCGGCCAGCGGCTTGCCAAACTGCTGGCGGTCCAGCACGTATTGGCGCGCGCGAAACCAGCAGTCTTCGGCCGCGCCCAGCGCGCCCCAGGCAATGCCGTAGCGCGCACTGTTCAAGCAGGTGAAGGGGCCTTTCAAACCGCGCACGTCGGGGAAGGCGTTTTCTTCGGGCACGAAGACTTCGTCCATGACGATCTCGCCCGTGATGCTGGCGCGCAAACCCACCTTGCCGTGGATTTTGGGCGCGCTCAAACCCTTCATGCCTTTGTCCAGGATGAAGCCGCGAATGGCGCCGCTGTCATCCTTGGCCCAGACCAGAAAGACGTCGGCGATGGGGGAGTTGCTGATCCACATCTTGCTGCCACTGACGCGGTAGCCACCGGCCACGGCCTTGGCGCGCGTGACCATGCTGCCAGGGTCGCTGCCGTGGTTGGGTTCGGTCAAGCCGAAGCAGCCTATCCATTCGCCGGTGGCCAGTTTGGGCAGGTA
>JANNEX010000689.1:0-2198 GCA_031379155.1 Rubrivivax sp. | reverse complement strand
CCCGGGTCGTAGGTGAACTTGCCGGTTTGTGCATAGAGCTTGCGGATGTCGATGACATCGGGGCCTATGCTGCCTTTGTAGATGGGCAGCTCAATGCTGGGGCTGTTGTCGCTGAAGGACAGCGTGGCTTTGACGTCAGAGGGGGTCATGTCACAGGGCCTTTCATGTGGAACTGGGCAAAGGCGCGCGGCGCATCAGCGCCAGCACCTCGTGGACTTGGGGGGTGTCGGTGTCGCCTTGCGGATCCTAACGGGCCAGCAGCAGGTCCAGCAGGTCGTTGTCGGCCAGGTCCATCAGTCGGGTCAGGCCCTGCGCTTGTCGCTGCGTGATGCCGGTTTCGTGCTGGCTGAAAAAGCGTTCGACGAAGAGGTCGTTTTCCAGCAGACCACGGCGGCAGCGCCAGCGCAGTTTGCTGAGTTCACGCTCGCCAATGTGCGTGTTCATACCGCGCGGCGCACCATCAGTTCTTTGATCTTGCCAATGGCCTTGGTGGGGTTCAGGCCCTTGGGGCACACGTCCACGCAGTTCATGATGGTGTGGCAGCGGAACAGGCGGTAGGGGTCTTCCAGGTTGTCCAGGCGGCCTGCGGTGTCGTGGTCGCGGCTGTCGGCAATGAAACGGTAGGCTTGCAGCAGGCCGGCGGGGCCGACGAACTTGTCGGGGTTCCACCAAAAGCTGGGGCAACTGGTGCTGCAACTGGCACACAAGATGCACTCATACAGGCCGTTAAGCTCGTCGCGCTCTTCCGGGCTTTGCAGGCGCTCTTTTTCTGGCGGCTGCGTGTCGTTCACCAAGTAGGGCTTGATGCTGTTGTACTGCTTGAAGAACAGCGTCATGTCGACAATGAGGTCGCGGATGACGGGCAAGCCGGGCAATGGCTTCAAGACAATCGTGCCCGGCAGCGTGCGCATATTGGTCAGGCAGGCCAGGCCGTTTTTGCCATTGATGTTCATGGCGTCAGAGCCGCACACGCCTTCGCGGCAACTGCGCCTGAAACTCAAGCTGGGGTCTACTGCCTTGAGCTTGTTCAAGGCGTCCAGCAGCATGCGTTCAGTGCCGTCCAATTCGACTTGCAGCGTTTGCATGCGCGGCTTGTCGTCGGCGTCGGGGTCGTAACGGTAGATCTGAAAGGTGCGCAATGTCATGGAATTACTGCCTGATCAGAAAGTACGAACCTTCGGCGGAATCGACTCCACCGACAGCGGCTTGAGCTGCACCGGCTTGTAGTCCAGCCGGTTGCCTTGTGAATACCACAGCGTGTGCTTCATCCACACCGGGTCATTGCGCCCGTTGGGGAATTCTGGGCTGTCGGCGTAGTCGTTGACGGAGTGCGCGCCACGGCTTTCGCGGCGCGCGGCGGCCGAGACAACCGTGGCCTGCGCAGACTCGATCAAGTTGTCGACTTCCAGCGCTTCAATGCGCGCGGTATTGAAGACCTTGCTCTTGTCCTTGAGCGTAATGTTTTTCACGCGCTCGGCGATTGCCGCGACCTTGGCCACGCCTTCGTCGAGCATGGCTTGCGTGCGGAACACGCCCGCGTGCTGCTGCATGACATTGCGCAAGTCATTGGCCACATCTTGTGCGTATTCGCCTGAGGTGCTGGCGTCCAGCCTGGCCAGGCGCGCCAATGAACGGTCGGCCGCGTCAGCCGGCAACTCTTGGTGCGACTGGTTCTTCAGGCCGCTGTCCACAATGTGGTTGCCGGCCGCGCGGCCAAACACCAGCAAGTCGAGCAATGAATTGGTGCCCAGGCGGTTGGCGCCGTGCACGCTGACACAAGAGCATTCGCCCACGGCGTAGAAGCCTTTGACCACCGTATTCGGTTCACCGTTCTTAGGCGCCACTACCTGGCCGTGAATGTTGGTGGGAATGCCGCCCATTTGGTAATGGATGGTGGGCACCACCGGAATCGGCTCTTTGGTGATGTCGACATTGGCGAAGTTGTGGCCAATCTCAAACACGCTGGGCAGGCGCTTCAAAATGGTGTCAGCGCCCAGGTGCGTCATGTCCAGGTTGATGTAGTCCTTGTGGGGGCCACAGCCGCGGCCTTCCTTGATTTCCTGGTCCATGCAGCGCGATACAAAGTCGCGCGGTGCCAGGTCTTTCAGGGTCGGCGCGTAACGTTCCATGAAACGTTCACCATTGGCGTTGCGCAAAATCGCCCCTTCGCCACGGCAGCCTTCTGTCAGCAACACGCC
>JANNEX010000644.1:0-1789 GCA_031379155.1 Rubrivivax sp. | reverse complement strand
GGGCTTGGCTGAGTGGTTTGCCCTGCCCTGGGCCACCCTGCTGCCTGCCGTGCTGTCGGTGACGCTGCGTGTGGTGGCCGGCTTGCCGCTGGCCACCTTGTGGCTGATGCCGCTGCTGCTGCTGGCCATGCTCAGCAACGCGGTCTTCAAGCGCTGGGGGCTGCCTTTGTTTGTGGTCTCGCTGAGCTTGACAGCGGCATTGCTCAAGGCGGTGTTTGGTCAGCCCTTGTTGGCCGATGCGCTGCGACGCTTGGGCATGGGCGCTGGCCTGTCCTTGGCTGGGGCCAGTGGGGACAACATGGTCATCAACGACAACGGTCAAGCAGTGGCGGCTCTGGCGCACATGCCCCGCTGGGCGCTGGAAGATTTCGGTGCGGCTTTGGGCATGGCGGCAAGCCCGGCCTTTGTGGCGGCGATGGTGGTGTCGGCGGGGCTGTTTTATCTGCTGGTGCTGTGGCGGCAGCGCGGTGCGAGCAGCGGGGTCTGAGGCCCGCTGCGGGGAAACCTGGGGCGCTGGGAACGAAGCTGCGAACTAGCATGCGGGCGCCTCAGGCAATAGGAGATAACATGTCCCAACACCACCCGTTTTCGCGCCGCCGCATCCTCGCTGTCACTGCAGCCGGCCTGTTGCCGTCAGCCCTGTGGGCGCAAGCCAGCGGCTACCCCAGCCGGCCTATCGAGCTGATCGTGCCGGCAGGCGCGGGCGGTGGCACTGACGTGCTGGCGCGCGCTTTTGCTGAGGCCGCCAAGAAGCACTTGCCGCAGCCCTTCACCGTCAACAACAGGCCCGGTGCGTCGGGCATGATTGGCCACGGCGAGATGATCAATGCCAAGCCCGACGGCTACAAGCTGGCCGTGGTGTTTGCCGAAATCGTCATCGTGCCGCACCTGGGTCTGAGCAAGCTGTCGTATGAAGACTTTGCGCCCATTGCGCAGCTCAACGCCGACCCGGCAGCCATCACCGTAAAGGCTGATTCGCCTTGGAAGACCGTCGAAGAATTCATTGCCGCCAGCCGCGCCAAACCGGGCGACCTGAAGATGGGCAATTCGGGCAATGGCTCTATCTGGCATTTGGCCCATGCGGCGCTGGAAGACAAGGTGGGCGTCAAGTTCAACCCCATCCCGTTTGGCGGCGCGGCACCGGCCGTGCTGGCGCTGATGGGCGGCCACGTGGATGCCGTGGCGGTCAGCCCCGGCGAGGTGGCCACGCACGTGCAAAGTGGCAAGCTGCGCACGCTGGCCGTGATGGCTGACAAGCGGCTCAAGGGCTTCGACAACGTGCCGACGCTCAAAGAGCGTGGCATTGACTTGTCGTTAGGAACCTGGCGTGGCCTGGCCGCGCCCAAAGGCACGCCGGCCGATGTGCTGGCGGTGCTCAGCGACGCCACCCGCAAGTCGGCCGAAGAGCCGGTGCTGAAGGACGCGCTGGAGCGCCTGAGCATGGGCTACGCCTATGCCGACGCAGACACCTTCCGCGCCAACATGAAGCGCGACAACGAGTTGTTCAAGGTGCTGGTGAACAAGCTGGGCATCAAGGGCTGAGCAAACGAAGCGGCGCGGCCCAGCGACCAAGCAGCCGCCGCGGAACCGGCTCACCCGGGCCGCCAGCGGCGCCCCCCTGGGGGGGAGGCGCCGCAGGCGCTCCGGGGGGGGGGGTCAATGATTCGTGCCATCAAAGAACTGCTCGTCCTCGGTGCTGCCCTTGAGCGCACCCGTGGAGGCTTCGCGTTCGATGGTGGTCGTCACCGCATCAAAGTACCCGGTGCCCACTTCGCGCTGGTGCTTCACT
>JANNEX010000616.1:0-2056 GCA_031379155.1 Rubrivivax sp. | reverse complement strand
CGCCTGAGCTACTTCAAGGACATCGACGTCGAGACCAACGAAGTCGCCGGCTCGCCCGACCAGGTGGACCTGGTCGTCAACGTGACCGAAAAGCCCACCGGCAACCTGGCCGTGGGCGCGGGTTACTCCAATGCCGAGAAGCTGACCTTCAACGCGTCCATCAAACAAGAAAACGCTTTTGGTTCGGGCAACAGCCTGGGCATCGAAGTCAACACCAGCAAGTACAACCGCACCCTGGTGGTGAGCACGGTGGACCCGTACTGGTCGGTCGACGGCATTTCGCTGGCCGTGGACGCCTTCTATCGCACGCAACGGCCGGTCAACTACCTGGGTGATTCCTACCAGTTGCGCACGCCGGGTGCATCGCTGCGCTTTGGCGTGCCTTTCTCTGAGTACGACACCGTCTTCATGGGTCTGGGCTGGGAACGCACCGAGCTGGGCACCTCTGTCGGCCTGCCGCTGGCCTGGCTCAATTACCGCACGCTCTACGGCAACAAGACCGACGCTTTTGCGCTGACGCTTGGCTGGGCGCGTGACGGCCGCGACAGCCTGCTGGTGCCCACCGCAGGCCGCTACCAGCGCGCCTTTTTCGAGTGGAGCCTGGCTGGCGAAGTGCGCTACCTCAAGACCAACTTGCAATACCAGGAATACTGGAGCTTGCCACTGCGCATGACCCTGGGCGTGAACGCTGAAGTGGGCATCGGCAAGGGCCTGGGCGGCAACCCCTATCCGGTGTTCAAGAACTTCTACGGCGGCGGCCTGGGCACGGTGCGTGCCTTCGAGCAAGGCTCACTCGGCGTGGTCGACCCCACGGGCGCCTACATTGGCGGCGCGCGCCGCTTCAACGCCAACGCCGAGCTCTACTTCCCGGTGCCAGGCACGGGCAGCGACAAGTCACTGCGCATCTTCGCCTTTGCCGATACCGGCAATGTCTGGCGCGAGGACGAAAAGGTCACCGGCTCTTCACTGCGTTCGTCGGTGGGCTTTGGTCTGAGCTGGATATCTCCGGTGGGCCCGCTCAAGCTCAGCTGGGGCAAGCCGGTGCAGGTGCAGCGCAACGATAGAATCCAACGCTTCCAATTCCAGATCGGGACTGCCTTCTGATGAAGACGTTCGCCACTTCCGCCCGCGCCACCGTTGCGCAAGCCCTGTTCGCCACTGCTGCGCTGTGTGGTGCCGCACTGCCTGCGGCGGCGCAAGAACTCAAGATTGGCTACGTCAACAGCGAACGTGTGCTGCGCGAAGCCAACGCCGCCAAGGCCGCGCAGGCCAAGCTCGAGACTGAGTTCAGCAAGCGCGAGAAAGAGCTCAACGACCTGGGTGCACGCCTCAAGGCTGCCGCCGACAAGCTGGACAAAGACGGCCCCACGCTGGCTGAAGGCGAACGTGTTCGCCGCCAACGCGAACTGGTGGAACAAGACCGCGACTTGCAGCGCAAGCGCCGCGAATTCCAGGAAGACCTGAACCAGCGCCGCAATGAAGAACTGGCCGCCGTGGTGGAGCGTGCCAACCGCGTCATCAAGCAGATTTTTGACAGCGAAAAGTACGACCTCATCCTGCAAGAAGTGGTCTTTGCCTCAGGGCGGGTGGACATCACCGACAAGGTGATCCGCGTGCTCAACACGGCGCCCACCACACCGGCCAAGTGAAGACCCGGCGGGCGTGGCCATAAGCGCGCCGGGCCGCCCCAAGGGCGAATACCGAAGTGCGCAGCACGAAGGTGCATCAATGAGCCTCCCGCCAAGTGGCGTCCGCCTGGGTCAGCTGGCCCAGCTGCTGGGCGCCGAATTGGTGGGTGACGCCACACAAGAAGTCACCCGCATCGGCCCTTTGGAAAGCGCTGACCGCGCGACCATTTCTTTCCTGTCCAATCCACGCTACCAGGCGCAACTGGCCAGCACGCAAGCCGGCTGCGTGATCGTGGCACCTGCCCTGCGTGAACTGGCGGTGGCGCGCGGCGCGGCGCAGATCTGCGAAGACCCCTACCTGGCCTTTGCGCGTTTGACGCAGTGGTGGGCGGCACGCCAACGCCGCGCGCCCGTGCTGGGTGTGCATG
>JANNEX010000593.1:0-10076 GCA_031379155.1 Rubrivivax sp. | reverse complement strand
AGCACGGCCACGCGGTCGTCGGGGTGCTGGTCGTGGGTGCGCAGATGCTCAGTGACCAGTTCTGGCACGGCGATGGTGTCGTCGTTGATGAGCAAGAGGATGCTGCCGCGCGCCGCGACGATGGCCTGGTTGCGCGCCCGGTTGGCGCCGGCGTTGGTCTGGTGCAGGTAGCGCACGGCCACGGGCGCGTCAGCAGCCAACGCGGCTACCACGGCGCGTGTGGCATCGGTTGAGCCGTCGTCGGCGACGATGATTTCCAGCAGGTGCTTGGCGCAGGTCTGGCGGCACAGTGCCTGGACGCACTTGGCCAGGATGGGCGCGCGGTTGTAGCTGGGGATGATCACGCTCAGTCGGGGCGCGACGGTAGTGGCCAGTGGTGGGCTGCTCTTCATGCAGCGTCTGCCTCGGCGCTTGTGTTTGGCGCTGCGCGGATGCGTGCACGCCAGCGGCGTGACATCACCATGCGCTGGCCCGGCACATCGTTTTGCAGGCGCAAGCAAAAGCCGATCTTGGTGTCGTCGCCCACCGTCAGCCGGCCCAACAGCACCGACTGCGCGCCGAGCGTGACACGTTCGCCCAGCGTCGGGCCTTCGTGGGCTTGCGCCAGCGGCGCATCGGCCCGCGGTGAGCACACGGCCAGTGAATAAATGGTGAGGCCTGCGCCGCCACGGCCGACAAAGAACACACCCGCCGGGTGCGGCAGCAAGCAGCCAGGGCCCAGGCAGCTGTCGGCTGACAGGTGGATGCGGTGCAGCGCCGCGTTCAGGCTCACCGCCACCTCAGCCATGCGGCGCCAGCCATTCAGGTGCAGCCAGTGCGCCAGGCGGTAGATCACCAGGCACAGTAACTGTGGCGTTAGGGTGGCGCCGATGCGGCTCTTCAAGTTGTCGCCGACGGCCTGGTTTTCCGGCGACTTGTTGAGAAAGCGCGTCACGTCGTCATGCAGGTTGCGACGCACGCCTTGCAGCGTGTGGTGTTGCCAGAGACCCAGGCAGGCGCAGTCCATGCTCAGCCCGCCGTGTTTGCCGTGTCAGGTATTGCTGGCGTCATGACACGCTTGACGATGCGCGGGGCGGGCCACTCCACAGTGGCATCATCGGGCACATCACAAGCCACCGGCAAGCCCGCGCACACATGCACGCGGTGGCCCACACGCACCGGGCCGATAACACCGCTGTGCGGCTCTAGCAGCACATCGTCGCCCAGCACCGGCAGGCCCGGCCCGGCACCCACGTCTTCGCGCCGCCCAAGCTCACTGCCCAGGCCCGCGCAGGCCATGACCGTGAGGTTGCGGCCGGCCTTGCCCGCGATCGCCACGCCCATGGGGCTTTGGATCAATAGGCCTCCGCCCAGGTCAGCCGGGGCGCTGATGTCGGCACCCGTGAGCATGGTGTTCAGGTGCCAGAAGAAGCGGCCCAGGCGCGGCCAGTCGCTGCGGTGCGCGTGGTGCGACAGGCGGTGCAGCAGCACGCAGACAAAAGCCGGGTGGCGATAGACGGCAGCGCCGTGCAGCCCGGCCGCGCCCGCGTGGCGCAGCCGCTCGCGGTCGGCGCGCAGGCGCTCCAGTGTGTCTTGCCAGCGCAGCGGCTCGGTCATGACGGGGTGCCCGCCAACGCTTGCAGCAAGTCGGCGCGGTCGGCGCGGCAGGCCAGGTAGTTGGGGCCGCGAAAATCTTCGTCGGCCATGTCGTAGGGCCTGAAGTCCACGTAGCCCGGGTAGACCTTGCCCACCACGTAGCCGCGCGCCTTGAAGAAGGCGTGGAAGTCGGCCAGCAGGGTGTGGCTCAAGATGTTGACGCGGCCGTATTCAAACTGCACCAGGTCCACCTGGCCTTGGGACAGCAAGCCGTCAAAGCCACGCAGAACCTGGTCTTCCATGCCTTCGACGTCGATTTTCAGCAGGTCGATGTGTGTGATGCCCAAAGCGGCCAGGTGCCAGTCGCCGCGCACCACCTGGGCGGTTAGCTCGGTGTGGGCAAAAGGGTGGGGGTAGCCCGACGCGGAGGTCAATGCGGGCGCGTCGCTGTAGTGGCGGATGGTGATGGCGGCTGCGGCGTCCGACAGGCCCAGGTTGACGCAGTGGATGTGGGGGTCAGCGGCGGTGCGTTGGCGCAGCGTGGCGAAGGTGGGTGGCGAGATTTCGAAGGCGTGGATGCGCGCCGCAGGGCAGCGCTGGCGCGCGGCCAGCGTCCAGTCGCCGACGTTGGCGCCGGCGTCGACGATCAGCGTGGGGTTCAAGCGCGACAGCACCGTCAGCACAAAGTCTTCGCCGTTGCTGGCCAGTTCGTAGTCCAGATTGGCGTGCCAGTCCAGGTAGCCGCGGCAGAGTCGGGCGATGCCGCGAAAGAGGCGTCGGCGGCGGTGCCGGGCGACGAAAGTGGCGCAGCGGTGAAGCAAAGCCTTGCTCATGCGCTTTCGCCTTCGGAATGCGGATGCGGCGCCAGCGTGGCCGGCTGCTGCGGGCGGGCGAGTTGGCGGTAAAGCGCGAGGTAGGCGCCGCGCACAGCGGCCCAGTCAAAGCGGGCGCGCACGCCGACGGCGTCGGCCACGGGTCTGGCGCTGGCGGCCATGTCGACGCGCTGTTGCAGGCGCTGCGCCAGAGCACCTTGTTGCATCATGTCAACCGCCGATTCGGCACTGCCGCTCACTTCCCCCGTCAGCCAGCGAAAGTGCGCGCTGTCGTGCACCAGCACCGGCAAGCCGCTGCACAGCGCTTCCACCACCGCCAGGCCGAAGGACTCTTCCAGCGCGCCGTGCACCAGCACGTCGGCCATGCGGTAGAGATCGGGCACGGCGGCGGGTGCGACGTGGGTGATGCGCAGCCGTGCACCCATGCGCCGGTGAGCCAACTCTTCGATGGCCATCTCTTCAGGGTGGCCGTCCAGCCACAGTAGCACATGGCCTTGCACCTGCGCCACTTCTTCGATGAGGTGGTGCACTCGTTTATGGCCGCGCATCAAAGCGCTGATGACGAGCACGACATAACAGTCATTGTCCACGTCATGGCGCGCGCGCAAAGTGGCGCGTGGCGCATCGACGAGGAAGCGGCTAGCGTGCACGCCGCAAGGAATCAGGCTCATGTGCGACGCCGGCACGCCCAAGGCCAGGGCCTGCACAAAAGCGGCATGGCTGACGTGGTGGATGTGATCGGCGCGTGGGTAGCGCTGGGGTGGCATCAGGCTGCCTTCAGTGAAGAGCAGGGGCACGCGCATCAAACCCAGGCGGCGCAGGCGCGCCAGTGCGCTGGCCAGCGGCGGGTCTATGCAGTGCACAACATCAAAGTGGCGGCGGCGCAAGAGCGGCCACAAACAAAGCGCAAAAGCCAGGCAGTCGCGGTGGTATTCGGCGGGGCCGATCAGGCGGCGCACGACACGGCCCAGCAAGCCGCGCTGGGGCAGGGCGCGCAGAAGTGCCGTCATGTGCGCCAGTCCCCGCGGCACCACTTCTTGTGCGCGCGCCGGGCCGCCGCTCTTGAACAGGGTGATGTGTGCCTCGCCTTGCAGCACCGCGAAGAGGTCGGTGAAGTAACGCTCAAAGCCACGCTGTACGCGGCCCACGCCGATGCAGACCAAGGCGACCCGCGGCGGGCCCAGCCGCCTGTTTTCGCCGTCAATGCTGCGCGGCAGATTCATGCATGCCCCGCTGCCGCAAAGAGCTTCAAGCGGCTGCGGTTGATGACACCCGCTGCCAACGCCAGGGGGCCGTACAGCAGCACGGCCAGCAGGGCCGACAGCGCACCGCCGTGGTCACCCAGCCAGTGCGCCAGCGTGGCGGTGGCGGCGGCCACGCCAGCAATGCGCAGCGGCATGCCCCATTGCAAGCGCCACGACGAATGGCGGCTGAGCAGCCAGACTGTGGGCGCGGCGGCGAAGACCAGTTCGGCCGTCACCGAGGTCAGCGCCACCCCAATGTAGCCAAAGTGCTCGACCATCATGGCAATGGCCACTGCCTTGGCCAGCACTGCGCAGGCGATCATGGCCAAGGCGCCGCGCTGCGCGTGCACGACATACAGCAAAGGCCCCAGTGATGAGGCCACGGCTTTGACAAAGAGCAGCACCGCCATCACCCGCATCACAGGCGCGCCTTGCACCAGCGCCAGGCCCAACAGGCCGAGTAAAAACTCAGCGCCCGCAAAAGCCACGGCAGCGGCCAGGCCGGCCAGTGTCAACACCGCTTCGAGTGCCGCCTGGCACGAAGCCGCAAAACGCGCTGGCGCCGCTGGCCACAGCGTGGCCATGATGGGGTAGAGCGAGCCGCTGATGGCCGACAGCACCATCAAGACCGGCCACACGATGCGTTGCGCCGCTGACAGGTAGGCCAGTTCCACCGGCTGCCCCAGCTTGGACAGCATGAGCACGTCGAGCGCTTCGTAGACTGCCACTAACAGACCAATGCAGCCTATGGGCAGGGCGGTGCGCAAGAGGGATGTGATCTCGCCTGGGCTGCCGCCGCGCCACGAAAATTCTGCGCGGCGCCGGCACAGCGCATAGCACAGCGCAAAGAAGAGCGCGCGCGAGACCACGTGGCAGGCCATCAGCAAGCTCAAGTCGCCGCCGCGTTGCAGCGCCCACCACAGCAGCGGCACCATCAGCGCGACAGACAGCACTTCGGCCAGCATCTCATGGGCCATGCTCAGCGTGGCCTTGAAGACGACGCGGTAGACACCGCTGGCGGCGGTGAAGAACAGGCTCAGCGCAGCCACCGCGCCGGCTTGCACCATCGCTGGCGGGTAGCGCAGTGCCCACAACAGTGCCACGAGCGCCAGCGCGGCCAGCGGCGCTTGCAGCAGACGTGCGATGGCCACGGTGCGCAGCCAGGCGCTTTGTTTTCCAAAGTCGCGGCAGATCTCGCGCACGGCGATCTCTGTGCTGCCAAAGTCGGTCAGCCATTCGGCAACCGATAGCAAACTCAGCAGCAGCAGGTAGGCCGCAAAGGTTTCGGGCCCGGCGCTGCGCACGACCAGCGCGGCAATGGCCAGGCGCATCAATGCCACGCCGCCACGCCCCAGCGTCAGCGCGGCGCTGTTGCCCAGCACACGGCGCCACACCGGAAGCTTGCTCACGGCGGCGTCAGTCACGCTGCGGCCGTGCGGGTTCTTGCAGCCGCTGGTAGTGCACAGACATGATGATTGCCGCCAGCACCCAGAACACGCGCAACACGCTGTTGATGCGCAGCGTGAAGCTCAGAAAGCCGTCCAGCATCAAGGCGATGACACCGCACAGGCAGGCGGCGTTGACCATGAACAGCGTCTCGTCGCGCACCTTCAGGTTCTTGGCCGCCACCGTGACGATCATGGCCAGCATGATGAGGTGCAGGCCCAGTCCGAGCAGTCCGGTTTCGGCCCACCACAGCAGATAGATGTTGTGCACCGGCGGCAGCCAGTCCTTGTAGATCAGGGCCGTGGCGCGCGGGCCGAAGCGGGTGTAGTTGGGCGCCACATAAACGTAGCTGTTGAGGCCCCAGCCCAGCAGCGGTTTGGCGCGGATGACGCCCATCGCGGTGGCCGTGTATTCGGCGCGGCCCAGCACCGCGTCGGGCTTGCTTTCAAACAGGCGCGAGGCGATGGGCCCGGCAAAGGCTACCAGCACCACCGCCAGCACCAGGGCGGCGCCCGCAGCCGGCAGCAGGGCCTTCATGCGCAGGCGGCCGTGCAGCAGCACCAGCACCACCAGCGTCACCGCAGCCACCGCAAAACTGCCCCATCCAGAACGCGACAGGCTGGCCGCCAGCGCAGCCACCCCAAAGGTCGCCGCCAGCAGGCACAAGAGTTTGAACCAGCGCCCCACGCTGAGCATGTACACGCCCAGCGCAATGGGCAGCAAGGCAGCCAGGAAGGCGCCAAAGATGTTGGGGTGGTTGAGAAAGGCGCCGACGCGAAACACGCCCTGGCCACGCACCGAATCCGCCGCCAATTGGTCGAGCGTGCCCGCGCCCGTTTCACCCAGGATGTCCAGCCCCAGATGCTGGCGCGTGGCGTACTGGTACATGCCCACCATGGCCTGCAGCAAAACGCCCATCGTCAGCCCGCAGGCGGCATGCAGCACACGCTTGGGGGTCGTCAGCTCGTTGCAGACCACCAGAAACAGCAGCAGCACCTTGGCCATGCGGAAGACTTCGTGGAAGGCCGTCATGCGATAGGTGCCAAAAGCCATGGCGCCGATACCCATGCCCGCGATCAACAGCCAGACGTAGCTGACTTTGGGAATGCGCAAGCCACGCAGCCGGCCGCTGGCGATGTCGCGCACCAGGTAGACCAGCAACGCCAGCACAAAGAGGTCGCTGAGTTCCAGGCGGATGGAGTTTTCACCGCCCATCTTGGCGATGATGGCGCCGAAGCGTTTGCTCAGGTCAAAGGGGATGGTCATCATCAGCCCCCACAGGCTGAACAGGCGCGGGTTGCCCGATGCGCTGGCTGCGATGACCAGCAGTGCGCCAGCCACGGCCGCTGCCGTCAGCTTGACGCCGCCTGAAGCGTCCAGCACCACGACCAGCCCCGAGGCCAACACCGCCACGCCCAAGGCCCACAGCGCCAGGCTGCCTGACCCGGCAGGGGCTTCAGAGCTGAAGGGGTTGCGCATGGGTCAGAAAGCGGGGGGCGGTCGATCGGGCGGTAGATCAGGCGGTGGATCAGGCAGGACGCCTGAGCGCCACTCAGCCCGCGCTGCGGCCGGCAGTGAGCATGACCACGCCAATCTGGCGCGCTTGGCAAAAGCGCAGGGCCTTTTGCGCCGCGTCCAGGTCGGCCACCAAGGTTTCGTTTTCTACCGGCAGCAACAGTACAAAACTCACATGGGGCGCCACTGACAGCGCCACCGTGTCGTGCAGCACCGAGCCGCCGTAGACCAGCACGACATCGTGCGTGGCCAATGCGCTGCTCATGAAGCGCGGCACCGCGTCTTCGCTGCGCCCGGCTGCGGCCGAGGGCAGGCTGCCGCAGGGCATGAAGTGCACGCCAGGGTGGGACGTGCGCTGCGGCTGCGGCGCCGTGTCAGGATTGCTCAGTGCATTGCTGTACCCACTGACGTGCTCACAGCCCAGCAGTCGGCTGAGCTCTGAAGAGCTGCCGCAAGCGTCCACCAGCAGCACCGTTTGGCCCAACTCTTCGGCCACGCAATAGGCCAGCAGCACGGCAGCGCGCGGCGGCAGTGTCGAGCGGCTGGGGTGGGCCAGCAGAATCGAGTGTGGCTGCTGTGCAGCAGCCAGTTCGTGGCGCAGTTGCAGCGCCAGGCGCCGGTAGGGCGCGGCGCTGAGTTCAACCGACAGGGTGCCGGCGTTGGGGTTCCACCAGTCGGCTTGGCGGTTGGACGACGACGCGGTTTCGGCTCTCATCAGCTGCGCTCAGAAGGTCGCACGGGCGCTGCACCTGCGCTTGGTGGCAACACGGTCAAGGGCTGCCAATCGATGGCCACGGCAGCCACGCCGTAGACCAGCGCATCGCCATTGCGCCGGCCCCAAAAACCGCGCCGCACGCGGCCGGCGCCAAAGCGTTTGATCTGCGCTGCGGCCACACCCAGCACCAGGCCCACCAGCAGCGCCGCCGGGATCAGCAGCTTCAGTTTCGGCGCACTCTTCTCGCCCGGCGGCGACGCGTATTCAACAACACGAATGCTGGGAATGGTGGCCTGCGTCGTCACCTTGGAGACATTGGCTTGCGCCAACTTCACCGCCAATTGGTGATAGGTTTCATTGGCCAGCAGCAGTTCACGGTCAAAGCCGCGCAGGCTGTTTTGCAGCGAAGGCACTGACAGCAAACGTGTCCTCAGCGTGCCGGTGATTTTCTCCATCAGCCCCACGCTGGCCTTGGCCGCAGCCAGTTCCATGCGCTGCGTGTTGGCCACGGCCTCCATTTGCTGGCGCGTGGAATTGATCGATTCGGTGGTGGCCTTTTCAACCTTTTCTGGCGCTGCTTGCAGCAGTTCATCCAACTGTTTGAGGTTGGTCAAGATCTCCTGGATCTCAGGCGAGTCTTCGCGGTATCGGTTGCGCACGCCGAGGAGCGCGGTTTGTAATTCAAGGCGCTTGGCGCGCAGCAGTTCGCGGATCGAATTCAGCTCGAAGAAGGTCGCGGTCTTCTGCGTCGTGGGCTCGCTGCTGAGCTGGCGGCCTGCTGCGGCCAGGCTGGCTTCGAGCGAGGCAATCTTGACGCGTGTGCCGCCAATGCCTTGCTCCAGTTCGGTCAGCGCTTTCACGTCCTGGATTTCACGCTGCAAGTCAAAAGTCAGGCCGCTGCGCGTGGAAAACTCAACCTTCCTTTCTTCCACGGCCTTGAGTTGCGCGGCGGCGCGGTCGACCTCGATGCTGAGCACTTCCACCGCGCGCTGGGCTTCCTTTTGATAGCGCTGGGTGCGCTGCACGGCATAGACGTCGACGATGGTGTTGGCGATCTCGGCCACACGCCGCGTCGGCCCGCGCACCGACAGGCGGCCAACGATGGCTTCGTGCACGGGGTCCAGCGAGACACCGGCACGCATGTCCACCACGATGCGGCCCAGCGCCATGAAGTCGGCGCGCGGTGCGTCGGTTTCGGGCGGGAAGAGGTAGTCCTTGAGGTCGCGGTAGTTGCGGCCGACGAAAGACTTCTCCCATAGATAGGTCAGGTGCGACAAGAAGGGGTGGTAGACATCGTCGTAGGTGAGGTTCAACTTTTGCGCCACCTCGGCCAGCACCGGGCCCGAGACCATGAGTTCAAGTTCGGTGCGGTGGTCGTCTTTGCGAAAGACGTTCCAGCCGCCGTAGAAGGTGTCGCGCGAAGAGTCGATTTCGCGCTCACCCATGATGGTGGCTTCGGCTTGGTAGACCGGCGGCCAGACCCAGGCGTAGAGCAGCACCAGCATCAGCGTCAGCGCGGTCACGGCGGCCACCAACCAGCGGTGCATCCTGGCGGCGTCCACCATGGAACGCACCGAGCCACGTACGTCAAAAGAATCCGCGTCACGGCGCGGGCGGGCTACGTTGTCAATCATGCTGGGGGAGTTCAGTGACGAGGGCGGGCGCTGCGTGCATACGTTGTCATCAATGGGGGTTGAGTCTGCCCGCCACAGGCGCGCAAAGACGACTGTACATGCCGATATAGGCTGGGCGCAGCAGCTGCCAAGCGAAGCGTGCGACAGCGCTTTGTGGGTCTTGCGCTGGCCGTAGCGCTGTGTGGCCACTGCGCAGCGCGCGCAGAAAAGTGGCCAGTGCACCGGGCTGCGCCATGTCCACGCGGTGCGCGCCGTCGCCCAGCAGGGTGCTGAAGTGCGGCGAGTCGTGCACCACCACTGGCATGCCCACCGACATGGCTTCGACCACGGCCATGCCAAAGCTTTCAGCCACCGCAGTGGAGACCAGCAGGTCGGCCATGCAAAAGAGTTCACCCACTCGGTCAGACGGCACCTGAGTGTGGCGAAAGCGCTCACCCAGACGCTCTCGTGCCAAGTCCAGCAGCGCCACGTCACCGTCGGGATGCAGGCTGCCGTCCAACCACAGCAAGAGGTCGCTTGGACCAGCGGCCACTTCGGCAATCAAGTGGTCGATGCGCTTGTGGTGGCGGTTGACAGCGCCCACGCAGAGGGCAACGAACTGGTCGTGCGGCAGGCCCCACTGGTCGCGCAGCGCGTGGCGGCTTAGCGTCGGCAGGAAACGTTCGCGCCAGATGCCTACGGGCAGCACCGACACGCGCGCCGCGTCGACGCCGCTGGCTCGCATCTGCTGGGCGGCCTCTTCGGTCAGGCAGTGCACGTGGTCAATGTCTGGGCTCAGTTGCACAGCGGCCGGCCCGCCGTGCGTGAACACGAGCTTGAAGGTGAGACGCAGCCAGCGCCGCAACCGCACCAGGTGCGCGGCCAGTGGTGGGTCGATGATGTGCACGACATCAAAGCCGCCGCAGCGCAAGTGGGGCGCCAGCATCAGTGCAAAGCTGGCATGTTCAATCTGGTAGCGGCGGTAGGCCAGGCGTGTGCCGAACAGGCGCGCCAGCCAACCGGTGCGGCTGAGGTGGCGCACCACCGTGGCCCCTGCGTCACCATCACCAGCGCCTTTGAAGAGCTGGGCCTGGTCGCCTAACACCTGGTGCAAGTCGCCCATGAAACGTTCATA
>JANNEX010000591.1:0-3185 GCA_031379155.1 Rubrivivax sp. | reverse complement strand
GCCCCGCATCTGAGCGCGGTGGATCAGCCGCCGCAAGTCAACGCTCTTGTCCGAACCCGCACGCGTGAACGCCTCTTGGATGAACCTGCACGCGCCGAGATCGGACGTATGCGTATGCGCTCGGCGATCCGCCTGCTGCTCTTCGTGCCACTCCACGCTACGTTGCGCGATGCGACGAGTGGAGTGGGCGCGATGCAACAACGAGCGATTCCGCCGCGACGATGTCGCGGCTCCGCGGAAGCGCGCCACTTCGCCGCCAACCAAGATCATTGACGAAGTCATTGCACACACGCCGGTCATGGTCGGGGCGCAGCGCAGCGTGTCGAGCAACGCAGAACAGCGGGGTGATTACCGAGCGCCCGCGATGCACGCAATGGCTGACAGTTTGTTGACGCTGGGCGCACCCACGTCCGACCATTTCCTCGATGGACACATGCGCGCCACGACACCGTCTTTGTCGTCGGATCCGAATGCGCGTTGAGCATCGCTGCGTTGGCCATCATGGGTGCATCAGATCCGTGACCACTGGCCGTGCCAAATGCCCATGCGTCGCGAGGATTGAGGCAATCGTCGCGGCCAGCGCATCGTCGACCTGGATCACAGGCCGAAGCGAATAGAACCCCTTCGGCAGGCCCTTGCTGAGTGGCAGTTGTTCGGGAACATCAAAAGTGACGCGGCCGATGTAGGTAACCTGCCCCGGTATCACCGTGAAGCGAATGCCGACGCGGCCCGTAGCCTCCTCGTAGCCCTTCGGCACAAGTCTGAAGAAGCCGTGCGCGCCAGCGTTCATTTTCATCACAAACACAATCTCTCTGCCGGGAGCTACGTCCAGCGAGAAATCCTGCTCGAGAGAGATCGGATCCTCTATGACTGCTTTGGTGTCCCTGTACGTCCCACCTTCGAGCGAGAAGCGGATGTCCTGTGCTGGCACAAGAAAAAACGGCGCGACACGAATGGTCGTTTGATTGCGCGTCGCCCCGATTCGCACCAGCGCAGAGCCGATGACTATTCCCTCGGACGCTGTTAACGGACCATTCGGGTCCGCAGCGCTACTCATCGACGATGTACAAGCATTCAGCAGCAGGATCAGCGGAACAATTGCGGCGAACCACCAGGCTGATCTGTACGCGTGCTCGGTGTGCTCAATATGCATAGCGACTTGTTCAATGCTCAAAGGGCCCAAGACGACTCTGAGCCGATGCGCTGTTCCGGGGCTCCGGCGCGCCCCCAAGGGACGCGTCCTGCTCTCTAAATGCGGTTCCTCCGGACAATTTGTGGGCGGCGATCGGCTGTGCTGAGCGTCCCACACGAGTTGCCCACTGCGGCGGCCGGTCTTTCGTTGTGAGGGGCGCCCAGCCGCCGCCGTGGACAACTCTGCGCCGAGGGGGTGCGTCGTTGTCAGCGAGGTTTGTTTGCTGCATGCGAGTCGCGCATGAATCGGTTGAGCTTGCGCGCGGTGGCGTCGAGCGCGTTCTGCGCTGACTCGGTGATGCTCGGCCACATCAGTGGTGCTTCATCGCCTTGGATGAGGTGTTGCAGGGCATCGTTGACGTTCAGCCGTGCAAGCTCGTCGTCGTCGTAACGACGCCGGATGAGTTCGCCCCCGAGCATACTGAGATTGTCGCGGTGCCGACGTAGGGTGCTTTTCGCCAGACCCTCATTCAACAGGTGGAGCAGGAATGGCGTGAACGCCTGGACGATCTGTTGTCCGACGACGATATCGGCCGGCTCGACGTGCCACGACCGCGGCCATTCATCCAGATCGGGGCAGGCTTGCTGAAGGCGCTGCACATCGCGCGGCGTGAGAATGGGCGCGCCCTCAGATTTGCCACCGGAGTGGGTGATGTTGTTAGCCCGCCTGCTCAATGCCTGTCACCACTTTCCCGGATTCGTTTACGCCGCTGTGCGGCTCATCAAAGCCAGCAACACGATCGAGGTCGACGTGCGTCCGCGGCGCGGCTCCAGACCACACTGCTCATGCTGCGGCAAGAAGGCGCCCGGATACGACGTGTTGCCGACCCGGCGTTTCGAATTCATCCCAATTTGGGGCTACGCCGTGCTGTTGCTGTACGCCATGCGGCGCGTGCAGTGCAGCGCCTGCGGCGTCAAAGTCGAGCAAGTTCCCTGGGCGATTGGCAAACACAGCCTGACCAAGGCCTACATGCTTCACCTCGCGCACTGGGCACGCAAGCTGTCATGGCAGGAGACGGCGCTGAGTTTCGGCACAACCTGGGATCAGGTCTGTCATGCGGTGGAATATGTCGTGCAATGGGGGCTGGCGCATCGCCAGCTCGGCACCTTGCGCGCCATCGGTGTCGACGAAATCCACATCGGCCAGAGCAGCAAGTTCTTGACCCTGGTCTATCAGATAGAAGCCGATTGTGTGCGGCTGCTGTGGGTCGGCAAGGATCGAACGAAGGACAGCTTCGAGAAGTTCTTCACCCTCATCGGTCGGGAACGCGCCGGCAAGATCGCGTTCGTCTGCTCGGACATGTGGCGGCCGTACCTGGACATCATTGCCAAGCACTGCGCCCAAGCGCTGAACATCCTGGATCGGTTCCACGTCGTGGCCAAACTCAACAAAGCACTCGACGAAGTGCGCGCTGGCGAGGCCCGCCGCATGGTTCACGACGGCTATGAGCCAGTGCTCAAGAACACCCGCTGGTGTCTGCTCAAGCGACCGGAGAACCTGACGGACAAGCAGAGCATCAGTCTGCGCGAACTGCTGGCCTACAACTTGAGGAGCGTGCGTGCATATCTGCTCAAGGAAGAGTTCCAGCAGTTCTGGGAATACGAGTCGCCCGCCTGGGCGGCCAAGTTCATGGATGCCTGGTGCACCCGGGCCATGCGCTCCCAGATCGAGCCGGTGAAGAAGTTTGCCCGAACGGTGCGAGCACACCGGGCGTTGTTGCTCAACTACTTCCGGGCCAAGAAGCAATTCTCCAGCGGCGTCGTCGAAGGCTTGAACAACAAAGCCAAAGTCACACTGAGAAAAGCCTATGGCTACCGGACCTTCCGAATCGCCGAACTCTCGCTATATCACGTGCTCGGCAAGCTTCCAGAGCCAAAACTCGCCCACAGATTCTTCTGACGAAGCGAAAACAGGAAGGAAAAAAAGAGCAGGAATCGAGAACGTCCTGGAAAATCCTCGCGCGCGCGTCTGTCACTCGCCAAAGCTCGGGGAG
>JANNEX010000569.1:0-3285 GCA_031379155.1 Rubrivivax sp. | reverse complement strand
TGGTCGATGCTGGCCGGTGGTGCCACTGGCGCCAGGTCGGCAAAGAGGTCGTTGTCGATGCGGCCTGACTGGCCTGAGCTCAAGCGCGGCGACGCAGCAGGCCTGCTCGGGGCCGCCGCAAAGGGGTCGAAGTCATCGGGCAGGCGCGGCGGGGCGGCGGGTGGCGGCGCCACGGCGGCGGCGCTCAAACCTGCGGCTGGCGGCAGCAGGTCGTCAAAGGCGCTGGGCTTGCGCGGCTGGGTCTGGGCACGTGGTGGCGCGGTGGACGCGGGCGGCGTGGCCAGCAGGTCAGCAAAGGGGTCGGCAGCGCCCATGGCGGGCGCGGGCGCGCTATTGGCCAGCAGGTCATCAGCACCGCCCAAGAGGTCGGCGAAAGGGTTGCCGCTGACGGCAGGCGCGGGTGCGGCCAGGCTTGGGCTGCGCGGTTCGGAGTGCGGCAGTGAGCGCGGCAGTGAGCGCGGCACCGAGCGCGGCTGCGACAGTGGCTCCAGGCGTTGAGGAGCCCCCGGCTCAGCGCGCGGCGCAGACGGTGGCTCAGCGCGCGGCGCAGACGCTGGCTCAGCGCGCGGCTGAGCCTGCGACACCAGCGGCGGTGCCGCCGTGCGCACCAACCGCTCCACCGACGCCGGTGGGTTGGGCGCCGGCGCGGTCTGGGCCTGGCATTCCACGCGCAGCAAGTAGCCACCGATGCGCACCTCGTCACCGTCGCTCAAGGCTGCCGATTGGCCGCCGGCCAGCACGCGGCTGCCCAGGTTGATGGGGTTGGCGGCACCCACGTTGCGCACCAGGAAGTGGCCGTTGACAAAGACGATTTCAGCCTGCTTGCGCGAGATGAAACGTTCGGGGTCAGGCAGCGCCAGCGTGCTGTGGTCGGCGCGGCCTATGCTGCCGCCGGCAGCGTCAAAGCGCGCGCTGATGGGCCGCGTCAGGGGCTGGTCGTTGAGCGACACCGCGTGCAGCGTAAGGATCATGGTCAGTGGTTTTGAGCCGCAGGGGCGGCCGCTGGCAGGCGTTGGGCAAAGGCCATGCTGTTCACACCGGCTGCGGCCAGCAACCGACCAAAGTCACGCAGCCACCGACTCATGGTGCGCGTGTGTGCAGCCACAAGGACACGGCGCCAAAGCACAGCCCCAGCCACAGCCAGATCAGCGGCTGGCCGCGCCAGCGCCGCGCGCGCAGGCCTTGCACCAGGCCCAGCAGCACAAAGGCGATGGCCAAGAATGGGAAGAGTTGTCGTGGCTCCATGGCCTGCGTTCACACACCCGCCTTCAACCAACGCCGCTGGCGCCATGCCGGCGCCGCGACTGGCAGCAAGTGGTGCTGCGGCAGGGCCAGGGCCAAGAGCAAGGCGGCATGGCGACGCTGGCGCTGGTTGCCCTGTTGCAGCACACGCCACAGCGCGTTCACATCATCCTGCGCGTGGCCCATGAATTGACGCTGACCACTTTGCGGGTGTTGCTGCCAATAGCGTTGCACACGTTCGGCGTCGGGCCAGGGCAGGTCTTGGTCGGGGTCAAGCGCCAGCGCTTCGTCGTCGGCTTCTTCGGTGGGGCCGCCGCCGGGTGCGTCAGCGTCAACGTCGGCGCCTGGTGTCAGTTGCTCAAGGCCTGCGGCGGCCAAGTCAATGCCGGTGATCCAGCTGAAGGCTTCGCCGGCCAAGCGTGCCAGCGGCCCTGGCTTCATGCGTTCCAGCAGCCAGGGCACATGGCGCGTGTCGCCCAGCAGCGCCAGCGCCTGCACCAGGCGGCGCTGTGCGGCCAGCGTGGGCTGGGCCTGGGCACGTGCGCTCAAGTCACGCGCCAGTTCTTGCGCCGCGCCGGCCGGGCTGGCGGCCATCAACAGCGCCAGCGCGGGGCCGGCAAACGCTGCTTCAGGGCCTGCGGGTGCGCTGGCCTGGGCGTGCGGCGCAGCCGCCTGCAGAACTTTCAGCGACGCCTGGCGCTCGCCCAAGCGGCAGGCCGCGCAGGCGGCTTCGAAGATGACCGTGGGCTCGCTGTCGGCGATTGCCGCGCGCACGGCGCCGAGCAAATCGCTGCGCGCCAAGGCGCCGGCGGCGCGCAGGGCAGTGGCGCGCAGCGCGGCGTCGGGGTCAGTCAAGGCGGCTGTGAGCACGGGGCCGGGGTCGACGCGGTGCATGCGGCAGGCGTCGATGGCCAAGGCGCGCTGGGCGGCGGCAGGTGCGGCTAGCATCTTGCGCACCACGCCTTGCAAGGTGTCGGCGCTCACCCAGCCCAGGGCCGAGCGCAAGCCACGGTGATGATCCGTCGGTGGCAGCCGCAGCAGCTCAGTCAACCAGGCCTCATCAGCCTGGCGCAAGGCCAGCACCGCCGCAGCAAAAATGCTGCCGGTCCCGACGTCGTCTTGCAGCGCCTGTTGCAACAGGGCTTTGCCGCGCTCGCCAGCCACGTGCAGGCCGTCCAGATGGGCTTCAATGCGCTCGTCGTGGCGGCCCAACATCAACAGCCCGACATGCGGCGCGCGCACCAAGGTGCTGCGGCTGTGGCGCAGCAGCGCGGCCTCTTCAGCATGCTGTTGCACAACGATGTCAAGCGCGGGGGGCGGGGCCAAGGGCATGGGCTGCAAAAGTGCGGAGGCGCAAAAAGTGCGGGGCGTAAAGTGCAAGTTCAAGACACGGGTCGGGCCCTGGGTCAGGGCCAGGCGATGCTGCACGCAGCCACGCGCGGCGGGCAGCGCCCAAAGTCACCCTGCGCTGTGTTTGCCCGCGGCCCGATCCGCAGCCCGGTTGATGCGCTGTGTTGGCAGCGCGGCACAATGCGCCGGTGTCCAAGCACCTTGACCCCCACCCCAAGCGCGCGCGCCTGACTTTGGCGCTGGCGGCCGTGGCCTGGCTGGCGGGCTGCGCCAGCCCGGCCAAGCCGCCGCCGCCTGTGGCGGCGCCGGCCAAACCAGCGCCAGTGGCGCCGCCACCGCCGCCAGCACCGACGCCGCCCCCACCGGCGCCATCCCCACCACCGCCCGTGGATGTGGCCGACGCGCTGCGCAACGTGCGTGAGTTGCTGCAAGAAGGCGACGCCACTGCAGCCATGGTCTGGGTGCAACGCATGCTGGCCGCCGATGCCGGCAACGCGCTGGCCTTGAACTACCAGCGCCAGATGGAGAGTGACCCCATGGTGATGCTGGGGCGCGAGTCTTGTGCCTACACGGTGAAGGCCGGCGAGTCGCTGTCGACGATTGCCCGCGACCGCCTGCGCGACTCCAACTTGTTCTACGTGCTGGCCCGCTACAACCACATCAAGGTGCCCAAGCTGCTGGCAGCCGGGCAGG
>JANNEX010000550.1:0-4899 GCA_031379155.1 Rubrivivax sp. | reverse complement strand
CAGTCCCCCGTCACGCCGCTCACGGCCGAAGAGCTGGCCGCGCTGGACAGCCTGCTGCAGCGCCTGAGCAGCGACACCGCCATGAGCCTGGATGGCTTTGACGGCTACTTGACAGCTTTCGCCATTGGCCCGCAAGCGCTGCGTGACATGCCCAGCGCCGATTGGCTGCCTTTGATTTGGGGCGGCGACGCTGAAGGCGGTAACGAAGCCGCGCCCGACTCATTTCCATTTGCCACGAAGCGTCAGCGCAAAAACACCGTGGTGATGGCGCTGCGCCACCTGCGTCATCTCTCACACCAACTGCGCGACAAGCCCGATGCGTGGGAGCCCATCTTCAGCATCGCCGAACAAGGCGACTATGAGTTTGCCGACGCGCGCGAGTGGTGCATGGGTTTTTTGCAAGCGGTGGACCTGATGCCCGATGCTTGGGGCGACGTGTGGTCCCATCCGCTGCTGGCGCCGCTGCTGGGCCTGGGTGGTGGCCTGGAAGGCGCAGCGCCTGCCCTTGCTGCAGCCGATCTCGACGACCCCGTGCGCTGCGACGAACTCAGCCGCGCCGTGCCGCAAGCCGTGCTGCACTTGCTGGCGCAACACGCACACTGATCATCACCAGTTGACCAGGCCGCTGCCCACGTCCATGACCATGCGCGTGGCCAGGTAGAGGCGCGGTGCGATGGACGGGATCAGGATGTATTCGGCGTTGTCGGAATGCGGGCCAAAGCCGCGCAGACCAAAACTTTCCAGCACGCCGCCTTTGGCGCGCAAGCTGGCAAAGGCGGCGTCGGTGCCGCCCCCGGTGGCACGGTCCAGCACATCCAGTTTCTGGCCAATTTCTGCGTAGATGCCCTGGGCGTGGCGGGCCAGCGCGCGTGACGCGGCACTGCTCACGAAGGCCGGGCGGCTGCGGTAAAAGCTGAGTTCAATGCGCGTGTCGGGGATCAGTGTGTCCTTGATGGATTCGCGCAACTGCGCTTCCAGGCGGTCCAGGTCTTCATTGGCCAGGGCACGCACATCGGCAATGGCCTTGGCCGACGATGGGATGACGTTGCGCGTTTCGCCGCTGTTGCCAATCGTCCAGTTGATCTTCAAGCCTTTGCTGTTGTCGCCAAAGTTGCGGCTCTTGAGCACCTGGTGCGCCATCTCAACCAGCGCATTGCGCCCACCTTCGGGGTTGGCGCCGGCGTGGCTGGCCTTGCCAGTGATGTTCATTTCCACAACAGCGATGGCGCTGGTGGCCAGGCGCACAAAGTCCTGGGAAAAACCGCCCTGTTCAAACGACAGCACGGCGTCGTATTCGCTGCCCAATTGGGTGATGAAAGCCCCCGAGCCAGGCGAGCCCGCCTCTTCATCGCCGTTGATCAAGACACCCAGCTGGGCGTAGTCCTTGAAGCCCATTTGGTCGAGCATTTGCACCACGTGCAGGATGAGTGCGACGCCACTCTTGTCATCCGAGATGCCCAAGCCGTAGGCCTTGTCACCATCGATACGGAAGGGCTGTTTGGCCAGCATGCCCTTGGTGTAGACGGTGTCCATGTGGGCAATCAGCAGCACCTTGCGCTGGCCCGTGCCGGCGCGTGTACCGTAGACCATGCTGCCCATCGTCGCGCCCTTGAGTTGCGGGTGAAAGTCCGGCGCCTTTGTGGGCAGCACCTGCACCGCCATGCCACTGGCTTGCAAGCGCTGCACGATGACTTGCGCCATGCTCGCCAGGCCTTGCAGGTCGCGGCTGCCGGACTCGATATTGACCAGAGCCTGCATACTGGCCAGCAGCTGCGGCACTTCTTCGCTGACCTTGGCCTGCAAAGTTTGCGGCGACCCTGTTTGCGACCACGCCGATGGCAGCGCCAGGGCGCAGCACAGCGCCAGGCTGACGCGCAGGGATGACAAGGGTAACGGGAACAAACTCATGGCGCGGATTCGGGTGGCGCCAACAGGCGATGCGGCCACTCTACGCAGCAAGGCCCAGCGCCGCATCGGCACTCACCCCTGGGCCAACAAAGCCGTGCCCAGCGCCTCGGCGACTTCAATGCCGTCGACACCGGCAGACATGATGCCGCCGGCATAACCCGCACCTTCGCCGGCAGGGTACAGGCCCTTGACGTTGACGCTTTGCCAGTCATTGCCACGTGTGATGCGCAGCGGTGACGAGGTGCGTGTCTCTACGCCCGTCAGCACCGCATCGGCGCGGCTGAATCCCGCTATCTGCTTGTCAAAAGCCGGCAGCGCTTGCCGGATGGCGGCCAGCACATAGCTCGGCAAGCTGGGGGCTTTTGCATCAGCCAGATCAGTCATCAACACGCCAGGTTTGTAGGACGGCTCGACCTGGCCCAGCACCGTTGAGCGCTGGCCCTTGATGAAGTCGCCCACCAACTGGCCCGGTGCCACGTAGCCACCGCCGCCCAGCTCAAACGCGCGTGACTCCCACTGGCGCTGAAAGGCCAGGCCGTCGAGCGGATTGACTTCGCCTTCGTACACGCCTTGGCGATAGTCCTGCGGCGTGATGCCCACCACGACGGCGGCATTGGCGTTGCGCTCATTGCGGCTGTACTGACTCATGCCGTTAGTCACCACGCGGCCAACCTCGGAGGTGGCCGCCACCACCGTGCCGCCCGGGCACATGCAAAAGCTGTAGACGCTGCGGCCGTTGCTGGCGTGGTGCACCAGCTTGTAGTCGGCCGCGCCCAGGATGGGGTGGCCAGCGCTGGGGCCAAAACGTGCCCTGTCGATCAGGCTTTGTGGGTGTTCGATGCGAAAGCCCACCGAGAAGGGTTTGGCTTGCATGAACACCCCACGTTCATGCAGCATGGCAAAGGTGTCGCGCGCGCTGTGGCCCAAGGCCAGAACAACATGGTTTGTCAGCAACTCTTGGCCGTTATGCAGAGTCAAGCCACGCACCTGGCCGGCTTCGATGCGCAGGTCCACCACCTGTTGCTCAAAGCGCACCTCGCCGCCCAGCGTTTCGATGTCAGCGCGCATCTTTTCGATCATGCTGACCAGGCGAAAAGTGCCGATGTGGGGCTTGCTGACAAAGAGGATTTCTTCGGGCGCGCCGGCTTTGACAAATTCGCTCAGCACCTTGCGCGTCAGGTGGCGCGGGTCGCTGATCTGGCTCCACAACTTGCCGTCGCTGAATGTGCCGGCGCCACCCTCGCCAAATTGCACGTTGCTGCTGGGGTCGAGCACGCCCTGGCGCCACAGCGCCCAGGTGTCTTTGCTGCGTTGGCGCACTTCTTTGCCACGCTCCAGCACGATGGGCGCCAGGCCCATCTGCGCCAACACCAGGGCAGCAAACAAGCCGCAAGGGCCAAAGCCGACGACGACAGGGCGCAGGCGGCCAATGGCCTTGAAATCGGCTGGAGCTTGGGCCGCCAGGCGATAGGCCGTATCGGGGGTGAAGCGAATGTGCGCGTCGCCGGCGCGGCGCGCCAGCACGGCGGCTTCGTCAGCCACATCGCAGTCGACGGTGTAGATCAACACCACGGCCGCCTTGCGCCTGGCGTCATAGGCGCGACGAAAGACGGTGAAACCGCGCAGCGCGGCATCAGCCACGCCCAGGCGCGACAAGACCGCCGTGCGCAGCGCCTCTTGCGGGTGCGCCAGTGGCAGACGGAGTTCGGTGATGCGGATCATGGGCACCAGGGTGCGCCAGGTGGCGCCTGACGGCGCCGGCTCAGGTGGCGCCTAAGGCAACCCTAACGCCACTGGCTTCAACCGCCGTTCTTGGGGCGCTTGCCGGGGTTCTTTTTGCTGCGCGTGTGTGAACCGCGCTCCAGGCTGATCTTCTGGCCACGCTTGGGCGTGACGGTGACGCCAGCGGGTGCTGCAGGTTGCGCGGTGGCCTTGCGGTCGGCTTCGGTGACGATCTTGTTGCCCATGGTGGTGGCTTTCAATTCCAGACAAAACCCTGGATTAGGCCACAAGCGCGGGCCGCTGGCACTTTCAGGCTATGGATTCGTCGCTGTGAAGCGCCATCCAGGCCGAAAAATGGTCCACGCACACCCGCACTTTGGGCAGACGCTGGCGCTCGGGCAGCATCACGGCATAGATGGGGTTGACGGGGTTGGGCGTGTGCGCGTCGAGCAGCCGGCACAGCCGCCCCGCCGCCAGGTGAGGCGCGGCCACGGCGCGGTTGATGCGCGCAATGCCCAGGCCGGCCAGCGCCATGGCCAGCACGACGCCAGTGTTGTCGGTGCGCAGGGTGCCCGTGACCTTCAATTCACGCGCCTGGCCGTTCACCACAAAGGGCCAGCGGTTGAGCACGGGGTTGGCGCTGTTGGCGATCAAGCGGTGCTGGGCCAGGTCATCGGGATGTGCAGGCAAACCGTGGCGCGCCAGGTAGTGGGGTGACGCAAACAGCGCGCGCCGATGCTGGCCAATGGCGCGCGCCACCAGGCCGTCGCTGCTGGGCGTACCGGTGCGGATGGCAATGTCTATGCCTTCGCGCGCCATGTCGACCAAGCGGTCGTCAGCGGCCAGTTCCAGGCGCAGGCGTGGGTGTTGGTCCAGCAGCGGCTCCAGCGCCGGCATGAGCAGCAGCGCCATGGCCGGGCTGAGGGCCAGGCGCACCAGGCCGCTGGGCTCGCCCTGGCGTTCGTCCAGGTCGGCATCGAGGGCCTGCGCTGCCAGCAGCACCTGCACGCCGTGCAGGGCCAGGCTGTCGCCCTCTTCGGTGAGCGACAGACCATGCGTGCTGCGGTGGACCAGACCCACGCCACACCGCTTTTCCAGGCGCGCCAAGGCGCGCGAGACCTGCGAGGGTGGCACTTCGCGCTCACGCGCCACGGCTGAGAGGTTGCGCAACTCGGCCACACGCGCAAAGAGTTGGAAGTCGTCAATCGACAGCGCGGCGCTGCGTGAAGGTGCGGTCTTCATCAAACCATGATGGCATGCACGGACTGC
>JANNEX010000669.1:0-21516 GCA_031379155.1 Rubrivivax sp. | reverse complement strand
GCCACGGGTGAATTCCAAGGCAACCGCCACGCCACCAAGGGCATGCTGCGCGACGCCGAGACCTATGCCTTTGAGCTGCCTGCGGGTTCGATGTGGCGCAACAGCGGCGTCGACCCACGCAACATCGGCGGCAAAGATGTGTCGCCCAAAGCCGAGTACATGTGGCCAGTAGGCACCAAAACATTGAGCGCTGAGCGCAGCAGTTGGGCGCCCGGCGCCTTCCAAAAATAAGGCGGTGTCATGGACGCCAAAAAGCAGCACCCCGACACCATTGCCGCGCAAGCGCTGGGTTGGACTGACGAGACCACGCGCGCGGTGATCCCGCCCATCCACGTCTCCACCACCTACCTGCGCGACGCTGACAACCAGTACCGTTCAGGCCGTGTTTATGCACGTGCCGACAACCCTGCCTTTGACCAGGCCGAGGCCGTCATCAATGCGCTCGAAGGCGGCCAGCAGGCGCTGCTGTTTGCCAGTGGCATGGCCGCTGCCACGGCGGTGTTCCAGGCGCTGGCACCCGGTGACCATGTGCTGGCACCCAAGGTCATGTACTGGTCGCTGCGCAATTGGTTGCTGACCTTCGCCACGCAGTGGGGCTTGCAGGTGGAGCTCATAGCCATGACCGACCCTGCTGTGGTGCAGGCGGCCGTGCGGCCTGGCAAGACCAAGCTGGTGTGGATAGAAACACCGGCCAACCCGCTGTGGACAGTGACCGACATTGCTGCCACTGCCGCCATCGCCCACCAGGCCGGCGCGCTCTTGGCGGTGGATTCCACCGTGGCCACGCCGCTGCTCACCCAGCCGCTGGCCTTGGGCGCCGACCTGGTGATGCACGCCGCCACCAAGTACCTCAACGGCCATTCCGATCTGATTGCTGGCGTGCTGGTGGCGCGCCAGGACAGCGAGTTCTGGCAGCGTGTGCGCAAAGTGCGTGCGCAGCTGGGCGGCACGCTGGGCTCCTTCGAGGCCTGGCTGCTGCTGCGTGGCCTGCGCACCTTGCATTTGCGTGTGCGGGCGGCTTGTGCGTCGGCGCAGCGCATGGCTGAGCACTTCGACAAACACGCTCTGGTGGCCCAGGTGCTGTACCCGGGACTGCCTTCGTGCCAGGGTCATGCCGTGGCGCGTGCGCAGATGAAGGGCGGTTTTGGCGGCATGTTGTCAATCCGCGTGGCGGGCGGCGAAGCGGCGGCCATTGCCGTGGCTGCGCAGACCCAACTGTGGAAGCGCGCCACCTCGCTGGGCGGCACCGAAAGCTTGATCGAACACCGCGCCAGCATTGAAGGCGCAGGCACACCGGTGCCACTGGACTTGCTGCGCTTGTCGGCCGGCCTTGAGAACGTGGACGACTTGATCGCCGACCTTGAGCAGGCGCTGCACCACAGCGCGCGCGTTTGACCATGCCAGTGCCGGCCCCGCAGGCACCGCAGTCCCAGCACCAAGGCTCTTGCCTGTGCGGCGCCGTGCGCTTTGTCGTGCAGGGTGAACTGGGTGCGCCCGACGCCTGCCACTGCGTGCAATGCCGCAAGCAGTCGGGGCACTACTTTGCGTCGTGCAATGTGCCCAAAGCGGCGCTTGAAATCACTGGCGAAGACCAACTGCACTGGTTCCAATCGTCAGCCAAGGTCAGGCGCGGCTTTTGCGCCGTGTGTGGCTCCACGCTGTTCTGGGATCCGCCCGCGCGCGACTGGACTTCAATTGCCATGGGCGCCTTTGACGGCGCCACCGGAGTGCGCCTGGACAAGCACATCTTCGTGGCCGAAAAGGGTGACTACTACGACATTGCCGACGGCTTGCCGCGACACGGGCATTGAAGGTGAACACGCTGCGGCCGTTGCACCGCATGGCCATCAGTTTGTGCCTCAGCCTGTGCACTTGCGCGGCGTTTCAAGCGCAGGCCCAGGTCAAGACTGAAAAGCTGCAAGTGCTGTCGGCACAGGCCGGTCTAGTGGGCCCGCCTGCAGGTGCTGCCTTGCAGTTCACTCCAAGTGCCGAACTGCCCTTGGCTGACGGCCAGGAATTTGGCTGGCGCGTGACCCTCAAGACCACGCTCAAGCACGTGCGCGTGCGAGAAGAGTTGACCCTGCCGGCCGAGCCCAAGACCTGGGGCGACCCCGAGCCCGGCGTCAAACGCAAAACCTCGCCCGACGGCCGCACGGCCACCACCGAGTGGTTGCTGGAGCCCACCAGCGGCGTCATCCAGTCGACCTGGACAGTGACCAGCGGCGACCCCAAAGGAAGCTGGGTGCTCAAGCTATGGATAGAGGATCAGCCTGTGCAGGTCTTGCGCCTTCAGGCGCGCTGAGCCCCACCGTGCAAGGCGGTGTCGGCGCGTTGACCCCGCTCTGAAACTCCGGCATCATCATGGTGTAACTTAATTACATCCTCATGTCCTTCGACCTTGTCCTTTTTGGTGGCACCGGTGACCTGACCTGGCGCAAGTTGATGCCCGCGCTGTTCCAGGCGCATCGCCACGGCAAGCTGCCCGCAGGCGGGCGCATCCTGGCCGTGGCGCGCGACGAGCGCAGCGACGACGAGTACCGCGCTTTCATCAAAGAACGCTTCTCTGAAGTCGACCCCAGCAAGCGCCCCAGCGACAGCGAATTTGCCGACTTTGCGCAGTTGCTGCACTACCGCCGCATGGACCTGTCCAAGCCCGAACACTACGCCGGCCTGAAGCAGTGGATAGACGCGCGTGGCGCCGACACCGTGGTGCCGTTTTTGGCCACCAGCCCCTACCTCTTTCCGGTGATTTGCGAACAGCTGGGCGCTGCAGGCCTCAACGGGCCTAACGTTCGAGTGGTGCTGGAAAAACCGCTCGGCCACGACCTGGCCAGTGCGCAAGAAATCAACCGCGTGGTGGCCTCATCGTTCCGCGAAGAGCAGGCTTTGCGCCTTGACCACTACCTGGGCAAGCCGGCGGTGCAAAACCTGATGGCGCTGCGCTTTGGCAATGCGCTGTTTGAGCCGCTGTGGCGGCGCGAAAGCATTGCCAATATCCAGATCACGCTGGCCGAGGGCATAGGCGTGGGCACGCGCGGTGACTTCTACGACAAGACCGGCGCGCTGCGCGACATGATCCAGAACCATGCGCTGCAACTGCTGACCATGATTGCCATGGAGCCGCCACCCAGCAACGACGCTGACGCCATTCGCGACGAAAAGCTCAAGGTGCTGAAGTCGCTGCGGCCTTTCACGCCCGACACCGTGGCGCGTGATGTGGTGCGTGGCCAGTACCGCGGCGGCAGCATGGGTGGCAGCGCCGTCAAAGGCTATCTTGAAGAAGTCAAAGTGCCGGCGGCCAGCCAGTGCGAAACCTTTGTGGCGCTGCGCACCGAAGTGCAAAACTGGCGCTGGGCCGGGGTGCCGTTTTACCTGCGCACGGGCAAGCGGCTGGCGGCGCGCGACGCGCAGATCGTGGTCAACTTCCGCGAAGTGCCGCATCCCATTTTCCCGGGCACGACACGCGCCAACAAACTGGTCATCAAGTTGCAGCCCGAAGACGGTTTGGAGCTGCACCTGCTGGCCGCCAAGGGCGGTGGCAGCAATGAGTTGCTGACACCCGTGTCACTCGACCTCGACTTCGACAAGGCCTTCGCCAGCGAGCGCGTGGGCGGCTATGAAAAGCTGCTGCTCGACGCCATTGCCGGGCGCCTCAATCTGTTTGTGCGCAGCGACGAACAAGAGCAGGCTTGGCGCTGGGTCGAACCCATCCTGCATGCCTGGGCCGCCGACCCCGCCGGCCCACGGCCCTATGCCCCCGGCAGCTGGGGCCCGGCGGCCGCCAGCGCCTTGGTGGCGCGCGACGGCAACGCCTGGGCTGAAGAGCAGTGAAGTCCTGGCAGCGCGCGGTGTGTGCCGCCGCGCTGGCGCTGTGCGGTTGGGTGCATGCGACTACGCATGTGGTCGCGCCGGGTGGCAGCCTGGCCGATGCGTTGGCCCAAGCCAGCGATGGCGATGAGATCCAGCTGCTGGCCGGCGAGCACCGTGGCCAGGTGGGAGTGATCACTCAGAAGCATTTGACATTGCGCGGCGTGGGCGGCCGGGCCGTGCTGATCGCTGCGGGCCGGCATGCCCAGGGCAAGGCCATTTTGGTGGTGCAGGGCGGCGATGTGCGCATCGAAGACATCGAGTTCCGGGGCGCCCGTGTGCCCGACGGCAACGGGGCCGGCATCCGCTTCGAGCGCGGCCACTTGGTGGTCAAGGGCTGCGCTTTTTTCGACAACCAGATGGGCTTGCTCACCGCCAACTTTGCTGACGCTGAACTGGAAGTGCAGGACAGCGTGTTTGGCCAGGCGCGTGACGGCGGCGACCTGCCGCACCTGCTGTACGTGGGCAAGATCAAACGCCTGACGCTCAGCGGCAGCCACTTCAGCGGTGGGCATTATGGCCACCTGGTGAAGTCGCGTGCGCGCGAGAATTTCATCTCCTACAACCACTTGGTCGACGGGCCGCTAGGGCGTGCGTCTTACGAGCTGGAGTTTCCCAACGGCGGTGTGGCGGTGGTCATCGGCAACGTCATTGCACAGAGCATGTCGACGGAAAACTTGACTGTCTTGTCCTTTGGTGCCGAAGGCTCTGACGACCGCGCGCAGGCGCTGCACCTGGCCCACAACACCTTCATCAACCCCGGCCCGCGGCCGGCGGTGTTTGTGCGGGTTCACGAGCTGCGCCTGCCGCACAAGGTGGACCAGCGACTGGTCAACAACCTCTTCCTGGGCCTGGGTGTGGCCGAGCCGCTGTCGCAGGTGCTGCTGCAAGGCAATCAGTTTGCGCCGCTGCACACACTGCCAGGAGCTGGGCGGGGTGACTACCGGCTGCCGGCAGATTCTCCCGTGCTGGGCCTTGGCACGGCGCCCGGTGTGGCTGGCGGCCGGCCGATGCAGCCGGTGGCTGAATTCAGCGCGCCCGTGGGCACACGGCCCATTGCACAACGCCAGCGCTGGTCGCCCGGCGCTTACCAGGAGTAAGCCATGCTCGACCGCATCCGCGCCTCCATTCCCGCCCTGCCGCCGGCCGAGCAGCGGGTGGCCAAACTGCTGTTGGCCGACCCGCGCAGCTTTGCGACTTTGCCGGTGGTGGAGCTGGCCGAGCGCTCGCACGTCAGCAAGCCCACCGTGGTGCGTTTTTGCCGCAGCGTGGGTTATGACGGGCTGGCCGACTTCAAGCTCAAGCTGGCTGGCAGCGTCAACGAAGGTGTGCCTTTTGTGCACCGCTCGGTAGACGATGACGACAAGGCCGGTGACATCGTGGTCAAGGTTATCGACAACGCGGTGGCGGCCATGCTGCGCTACCGCAATGCCGCTGCCAGCCAGTCGGTAGAGCGCGCCATTGCAGCGTTAGCCATGGCTGGCAGCAGCGGGCAGCGCATCGAGTTTTACGGCGTGGGCAATTCCGGCATCGTGGCGCAAGACGCGCAGCACAAGTTCTTTCGCCTGGGCGTCACGGCCGCTGCCGTCAGCGACGGCCATGTGCAAGTCATGAGTGCGACCATGCTGCGGACTGGTGACTGCGCGGTGATCATCAGCAATTCAGGGCGCAGCAAAGACTTGCTGGACGTGGCCGACATCGCGCGCAAAAAAGGCGCCACGGTGATAGCCATCACGGCCAGCGGCTCGCCCCTGGCGCGTGAGGTGCAGGGCAGCTCCCAGCACATCTTGCTGGCCGCCGACCACCCCGAAGATGCCGACCGCTACAGCCCCATGGTCTCGCGCTTGTTGCACCTGCTGATCATCGACATCCTGACCACCGGCGTGGCGCTGCGCCTGGGCTCAGACAAACTGCGGCCCATGCTGCAAGCCATCAAGAAAAACCTGCGTGAGCGGCGTTACGCCGAACCGCCCGCCAGGGGCAGCATGCCGTCGACGCCGTAGAGGCGCGCCAGTTCCAGCAGCTTGGGCGGCGCGCCGGCCACTTCAAAGCCGCGCCCGGCGGCTTGGGCCAGGCGCTGGGCTTGCAGCAACAGCGAAATGGTGGAGCTGTCAAACGCGGTCAGCGCCGATGCATCCACACGGAGCACGCCGCTGCCAGAGGCCACTTGTTCGGGCAGCGCCGCCGCCAAAGTGGCGGCCTGCTCAAGCGTCGCGGTGGCAGGCAACTTCATCGTTAGCTCTTGGTGGCGGCAGCAGACTTGTTGCGCTCCACCAGGGCATTGATCAAGCCGTCCAGACCGCCCTTGGTCAGCTCTTGCGCAAACTGCGAGCGGTAGTTCTGCACCAGCCACAGGCCACCGACATTGACGTCGATGATCTTCCAGACAGCAGCCGCGTCGGCGGCCTTGTCCATGCGGTAGTCCAGCTTGATGGGCTCGCCCTTGCCACGCACTTCGGTCTGCACCACGACTTGTGTGCTGCCCGTCACCGGCAAGGTTTTGGTGACTTCCACCGTCTGGTCGCGCACTTGGGCCAGCGCGCCGGCATAAACACGCACCAGCAAGGTCTTGAATTCGGCTTGCAGTTTGCCGCGCTGCTCAGGCGTGGCTTCACGCCACTTGGGGCCTACGGCAGAGCGTGTGATGACCTCAAAGTTCACGCTGGGCATGACCTTGGTTTCGACCAAGGTGAAGATACGGCTCACGTCACCGGCTTGCACCGCCTTGTCAGCCTTGGCGGTGTCGATGACGTCGATGGAGATTTGGCGCACCAGCGATTCAGCGGTGGTGTCGGCATGCACCGCAGTGACAGCGGCAAAGCCCAGCACAGCGGCCGTGAGTGACTTGGAAAAGCTCTTGAACACAACAGTCCTTTCGATCAGCAACCCGGCAGAAGGTGGGATTGCCCACCCTCAACGCGCGAGGCCCAGGCTTGGTTCACTTGGCGGGAGCCGAGGCAGGCTTGGCGGGTGGGTCGGCGCCTTCATCTTCAAAGGCTTCCATGGGTGGCGAGCCGTCGTAGACCGCGTCCAGCCGGCGCGCCAGGTAGGCCTGACGCAAGAAGCTGTAGCGGTCCAGCGCCACCTGGTCCAGCAAGGCGCTGGCACCCAGCAAATTGGCGCGCGTGCTGACAATCTGCAAACCCGTGATGCTGTATTTGGCCGTGTTGTTGTTGGCCAAGCTTGACGGCGACGCTTTGCTGTCGACCACCAAAGCCGCACCATCGCGCAGCGTGGATGGGCCCAACAGCGGCAGCACGAGATAGGGTCCAGACCCCACGCCCCACTTGCCCAGGGTCTGGCCAAAATCTTCACTGCGCCGAACCAGGCCCATCTCGGTGGCCGGGTCAAGCAAGCCGCCCAAGCCAAAGACCGTGTTGGTGAGCACCCGCATGCCCATGTCCAGGCCGTGGTGGATCTTGCCTTGCAGCAAGTGATTGGCCGCCGACCACAAGTCTCCAATGTTGCCCAGCACGTTGTTGACGCCCGTGCGCACCAGCTCAGGCACCACTTTGCGGTAGGCCGTGGCGACGGGCTTGAGCACCGCTTCATCGACCGAATCGTTGAAGTCAAACACCTTGCGGTTGAAGTTTTCCCAAGGGTCTTCTTTGGGCGGTGGCGGCGCGCCAGGCACGCTGGCGCATCCGGTGCACAGCACCACCAGCAAGGCCAGCAGAGTCCCCCAAACGCTGCCCATGATCACTTGCCAGGGGCAGAGGCCGCAGGCGCAGGTGTGCCGCCGCTGTCGGCCTTGCCGGTCAGGAATTGGCCGATGAGGTTTTCAAGCACCACCGCCGATTGGGTCTGCGCGATGGTCTCGCCGGCAACCAGATTCTTGTCGTCACCGCCTGGTTCCAAGCCTATGTATTGGTCGCCCAAAAGTCCGGCGGTCAGAATCTTGGCTGCCGTGTCTTTGGGGAAGCTGTAGGCACGGTCGATGTCGAGCATGACCACGCCTTGGAAGGTCTTGGGGTCGAGTGAGATCGACTTCACACGGCCCACCGTGACGCCCGCAGCCCGCACCGGCGCGCGCGCCTTGAGGCCGCCAATGTTGTCAAAACGCGCCTGCACGCCGTAGCTGTCACCTCCGCCAATGCTGCCCAGGTTGGCGGCTTTCAGCGCCAGGAACACCAGCCCGGCCATGCCCAGCAGGACGAAAAATCCCACCAAGGTTTCGATGCTCTTTTTACCCATGAAATTCTCCCGTTCGACACCGTACCTACGGAGTCGAGAACATCAGTGCCGTCAGCACAAAGTCCATGCCCAGCACCCACAGCGATGAGATCACCACCGTGCGGGTGGTGGCGTAGGCCACGCCCTCAGGCGTGGCTTCGGTCTCGTAGCCTTGGTACAGCGCCACCACGGTGCACACGACACCAAACACGGTGGCCTTGACGAGGCCATTGCCGACGTCGCGGAACACGTCCACACGCGTTTGCATGATCGACCAGAAATTGCCCGAGTCCACGCCAATCAGCAGCACCGCCACCACGTAAGCGCCCAGGATGCCAACGGCAGAAAACAAGATCGCCAGAATGGGCATGGAGACGATGCCACCAATCAAACGTGGCGCCAACACACGGGCCTTGGGGTCGATGGCCATCAACTCCATGGCGGCGATCTGCTCGCCGGCTTTCATGAGGCCAATCTCGGCTGTCAGCGAAGTGCCGGCGCGGCCCGCAAACAGCAGACCCGTGACGACAGGCCCCAACTCTCGCACCAGCGCCAGGTTAACGATCAGGCCCAGGCTTTCAGCCGCGCCGTAGGTGACCAGCGCGTAGTACATCTGCAGCGCCAGCACAAAACCCACCGCCAGGCCAGAAGCCATGATGATGATGAGCGAGCGGTTGCCAATGGCATAGACCTGCGCCACCACCAGGCCAAAGCGGCGCAGTGAAGCAGGCACGGCACGCAGCAAGTCGAGGAAGAAAAACGCCGCGTGGCCCCAGCCGCGAAACTGGTCCAGTGCGGTCGCACCCAGGCGCTGCAAGTAGGCCGTCATTGGGCTGTCCTTCGCGCTGCGCGCTCCGGTATGAGCGCTTTGGAGCGGCCATGCGCGTTCATCAGGCAACCTACGTGCTTCGCACTTCGGTATTCGCCTTTCGGGCGGCCGGGCAGGCTCATGCAGTCAATCCAAAGTCAGCCGCCATCTCTGGCGCCGGGTAGTGGAACTTGACCGGGCCGTCGGGTTCACCGCGCACAAACTGGCGCGTCTCAGGGTCCATCGAAGCCATCAACTCAGCCGGTGTGCCCTGGGCCACGATGCGGCCCTGGTTGGCCAGCAGCACCACGTGGTCGCTGATGGCCATGCATTCGGGCACGTCATGGCTAACGACCAAAGAAGTGGCCCCGGTGGCGTCATTGAGCGTGCGGATGAGCTTGGCGGCGACACCCATGCTGATGAGGTCCAGCCCCGCAAAGGGCTCGTCGTACATGATGAGTTCGGGGTCCAGCGCCACTGCGCGCGCCAGCGCAATGCGCCGCGCCATGCCACCCGACACTTCAGAAATTCGCAAACCCGCTGCACCCCGCAAGCCCACGGCGTTGAGCTTCATCAGCACCAGATCGCGGATCATGGGCTCAGGCAGCGTGGTGTGTTCGCGCATCGGGAAGGCGACGTTGTCAAACACCGTCAGGTCGGTGAAGAGGGCGCCAAACTGGAACAGCATGCCCAGGCGGCGGCGCAGCTTGTAGAGCTGCTCGCGGTTGCGCGTGTCCAGCACCGCGCCGTCAACAAGCACACGGCCCTTGTCGGGGGCGTGCACGCCGCCAATCAAGCGCAACAGGGTGGTCTTGCCGCAGCCAGAACCACCCAGGATGGCAGTGACCTTGCCACGTTGGAACTTGAGCGAGACGTCAGACAGGATGGTGCGACTGCTGTCGTAGCCAAACGTGACGTGGTCGATCTCGATAAAGGTGTCTGAACTCAAGCCGGTGCCGGGCCGGGCTTGAGAGGGCCCGTGCATCCGAAGATGGGATGAAACATTCTCGCACGCAAGGGCAAACCCGCAGTTTCGGGTCTGTAAAGCGCTTCAGCGCGGCAACGCGCTGGTGCCCATCAAAAACTCGTCCACCGCACGCGCAGCTTGCCGGCCTTCGCGAATGGCCCACACCACCAGGCTTTGGCCGCGCCGCATGTCACCGGCGGCAAAAACTTTTGCCACATTGGTCTTGTAGGCGGCTGGCGTTTCGGTGGGCGCCTTGGCGTTGCCGCGGTTGTCCTTGTCGACGCCAAAAGCGTCCAGCACCGAAGCCACCGGCGCCACAAAGCCCATGGCCAGCAGCACCAGGTCGGCCTTGTGTTCTTCTTCGGAGCCGGGCACTTCGACCATCTTGCCGCCCTGCCATTGCACACGCACGGTTTTCAGCGCACTGACTTTGCCGCCCTTCTTGCTGTCACTGCCGATGAGCTCTTTGGTGGCGATAGCGAATGCGCGCTCGCAACCCTCTTCGTGGCTGGAACTGCTGCGCATCTTGATGGGCCAGTAGGGCCAGGTCAGCGGCTTGTTTTCTTCGTCGGGCGGCTGTGGCATCAGCTCAAACTGCGTCACGCTGGCCGCGCCGTGGCGGTTGCTGGTGCCCACGCAGTCGCTGCCGGTGTCACCGCCGCCAATGACGATGACGTGTTTGCCCGTGGCCTTGATCTGGCCCTTGACCTTGTCGCCGGCCACGACCTTGTTTTGCTGCGGCAAAAATTCCATCGCATAGTGCACACCGTCCAGCTCGCGGCCCGGCACCGGCAAGTCGCGGCTGATTTCTGCGCCGCCGCTGAGCAGCACGGCGTCGAAGTCGGCCTTCAATTGCTCGGCTGTGATGGTCTCTTGTGCGTCATTAGTGACCTTGCTGCCTGCGGGCATGGCGCCAATCAATACGCCGGTGCGAAAGACCACGCCTTCGCCCTGCATCTGCGTGATGCGGCGGTCGATGTGGCTCTTCTCCATCTTGAAGTCGGGTATGCCATAGCGCAACAAGCCACCGATGCGGCTGTTCTTTTCGAACAACGTCACGCTGTGGCCGGCGCGTGCCAACTGCTGCGCGGCGGCCATGCCGGCAGGGCCGCTGCCGACCACGGCGACACGCTTGCCGGTCTTCGTCAACGGCGGTTGCGGCAACACCCAGCCCTCGGCCCAGGCGCGGTCGATGATGGCGTGTTCGATGCTCTTGATGCCGACAGGGTCGTCATTGACGTTGAGCGTGCACGCCGCTTCGCAGGGTGCGGGGCAGACGCGGCCGGTGAATTCGGGGAAGTTGTTGGTCTGGTGCAAGACCTCCATCGCGGTCTGCCAATCGCCCTGGAACACCAGGTCATTGAAGTCCGGGATGATGTTGTTGACGGGGCAGCCTGAATTGCAAAACGGCGTGCCGCAGTCCATGCAGCGCGCGCCTTGCACCTTGGCTTTGTCTTCGCTCAGGGTGATGACAAATTCTTTCCACGTTTTCAGGCGTACAGGCACCGGCTCGTAGCCTTCTTCGAGCCGCTCGTATTCCAAAAATCCTGTGACCTTGCCCATGGTGGAAATGCTTTCGATAAGGTGAATAGCGCTTGTGGGCTTACTTGCCCACGACAACGGCGGCGGCCGAGCTCTGCGCCTTGGTAATGGCGCCAGCGGCGCTGGCGGCGTGGGCCTTGGCCGCGCGCTCAGTCAGCACGCGCTTGTACTCATGCGGGAAGACCTTGACGAACCTGCCGCGTGCGCTGGCCCAGTTGTCCAGCAATTCACGCGCACGCAGGCTGCCGGTCCAGCGGTGATGCTCTTCAATCAGTTTCTTGAGCAAGACCTCGTCGCACTGTTGCTGGTGCAGGCCCACCACGGGTGCAATCTGTTCTTCGCGTGGCAGCACCTTGTCCAGGCTGACCATGCTGGTGTTGCAGCGCCGACCAAAGTGGCCGTCTTCGTCATAGACATAGGCCACACCGCCACTCATGCCGGCAGCAAAGTTGCGGCCGGTCTTGCCCAGCACCACAGCAGTGCCGCCTGTCATGTATTCGCAGCCGTGGTCACCCGTGCCTTCGACCACCGCGGTGGCGCCTGACAGCCGCACCGCAAAGCGTTCACCCGCCACACCACGGAAGAAAGCTTCGCCGCTGGTGGCGCCGTACAGGGCGGTGTTGCCGATGATGATGTTCTTGGTGGCGTCACCGCGGAAGTCAATGCTGGGCCGCACCACCACACGGCCGCCGCTCAGGCCCTTGCCGGTGTAGTCGTTGGCGTCACCAATCAAGTACAGCGTTATGCCGTTGGCCAAGAAGGCGCCAAAGCTCTGGCCGCCCGTGCCTTCCATCTGCATGAAGATGGTGTGGTCGGGCAGGCCTTCGGGGCGCTGGCGGATGAGCTCGCCCGACAGCATGGCGCCCACGCTGCGGTTGCGGTTGCGGGCGTCTTCCATGAACTGAACTTTTTCGCCGCGAAGAATGGCGGGCTGGCAGCGCTCGATCAGCTTGTTGTCCAGCGCCTTGTCCAGGCCGTGGTCTTGCTCTTCGCTTTGGAAGCGTGGCACGTCGGCGCTGATTTGCGGCTGGTAGAAGATGCGGCTGAAATCCAGGCCGCGTGCCTTCCAGTGTGCTATGCCTTTTTTGGTGTCGAGCAGATCAACGCGGCCGATCAGGTCGTTGAACTTTCGAATGCCCAGCTGCGCCATGATCTGGCGCGCTTCTTCGGCAATGAAGAAGAAAAAGTTGACGACGTGTTCTGGCTTGCCGGCAAACTTCTTGCGCAACACCGGGTCTTGCGTGGCCACGCCCACCGGGCAGGTGTTGAGGTGGCACTTGCGCATCATGATGCAGCCTTCCACCACCAGCGGCGCGGTGGCAAAGCCAAATTCATCTGCGCCCAACAGCGCGCCAATCACCACGTCGCGGCCGGTCTTCATCTGGCCGTCAGCCTGCACGCGAATGCGGCTGCGCAGGCGGTTGAGCACCAGGGTCTGCTGCGTTTCTGCCAGGCCCAACTCCCAAGGTGTGCCGGCGTGTTTGATGCTGCTCCAGGGTGACGCGCCGGTGCCGCCGTCGTGGCCCGCAATCACCACATGGTCGGCCTTGCACTTGGCCACACCGGCGGCGATGGTGCCCACGCCGACTTCACTCACCAGCTTGACGCTGATGGATGCGCGCGGGTTGGCGTTTTTCAGGTCGTGGATGAGCTGCGCCAGGTCTTCGATGGAGTAGATGTCGTGGTGCGGCGGCGGGCTGATGAGGCCCACACCCGGCACGCTGTAGCGCAGCATGCCGATGTAGTCGCTGACTTTGCCGCCAGGCAGTTGGCCACCTTCACCGGGCTTGGCGCCTTGCGCCATCTTGATCTGCAACTGGTCGGCACTGACCAGGTACTCGGTCGTCACGCCAAAGCGGCCTGAGGCCACTTGTTTGATCTTGCTGCGCAGGCTGTCGCCCTCTTGCATTTCGTAGTCGGCTTCGATGACCTTGGCGCCGATGATGCTGCTGACTTTGGTGCCTGCCGTGACCTTGATGCCTTTGAGTTCACTGCGGTAGCGCGCCGGGTCTTCGCCGCCTTCACCCGTGTTGCTTTTGCCGCCGATGCGGTTCATGGCGATGGCCAGTGTGCTGTGCGCTTCGGTGCTGATGCTGCCCAAACTCATGGCGCCGGTGGCGAAGCGTTTGACGATGTCCTTGGCGCTTTCCACTTCGTCCAGCGGGATGGCTTTGCTCGGGTCGACCTTGAATTCGAACAAGCCGCGCAGCGTCATGTGGCGCGCGCTTTGGTCGTTGATGAGCTGGGCGTATTCCTTGTAGGTGTCGAACTTGTTGGCGCGTGTGCTGTGCTGCAGCTTGGCGATGGCGTCGGGTGTCCACATGTGCTCTTCACCGCGCACGCGCCAGGCGTATTCACCGCCAGCGTCTAGCATCTTGGCCAACACGGGGTCGTTGCCAAAGGCCGCCTGGTGCATGCGCAAGGCTTCTTCGGCGACTTCAAAAACGCCGATGCCTCCGACCTGCGAAGCGGTGCCACGGAAGTATTTTTCAACGAAGGTTTTTTCCAGGCCAATGGCTTCGAAAAGCTGGGCACCGCAGTAGCTCATGTAGGTGCTAACGCCCATCTTGCTCATGATCTTGGACAGACCTTTGCCGATGGCTTTGACGTAGTTGTAGGTGGCCTGCTCAGCACTCAGGCTGCCGGGCAAGGCCTGGTGCAACGGGTTTTGCAAATGAGCCAGCGTTTCCATCGCCAGATAGGGGTGCACGGCTTCGGCGCCGTAGCCGGCCAGCACGGCAAAGTGGTGGACTTCGCGCGCACAAGCGGTCTCTACCACCAGGCCGGCGGTTGTGCGCAAGCCGGCGCGCACCAGGTGGTGGTGCACGGCAGACAGCGCCAGCAGGGCGGGGATGGCGACCTGCGTGCGGTGCATGCCACGGTCGGTGATGATGAGGATGTTGTGGCCACCTTTGATGGCGTCCACTGCTTCAGCGCACAGCGACGCCAGTTTGGCTTCCACGCCTTCGCGGCCCCAGGCCAGGGGGTAGGTGATGTCGAGCTCGTAGCTCTTGAACTTGCCGCCGGTGCGCGACTCGATGGCGCGCAGCCGCGCCATGTCATCGGCGTCCAAAATGGGCTGCGTCACCTCTAGCCGCATGGGCGGGTTGACGGCGTTGATGTCCAGCAAGTTGGGCTTGGGGCCGATGAAGCTGTTCAGGCTCATCACGATGGCCTCGCGGATCGGGTCGATAGGCGGGTTGGTCACCTGCGCAAACAGCTGCTTGAAGTAGTTGAAGAGCGGCTTGTTCTTGTCGCTGAGAACGGCCAGCGGGCTGTCGTTGCCCATGCTGCCTATGCCTTCTTCGCCGTTGGCGGCCATGGGCGCCATCAGGAACTTGATGTCTTCTTGCGTGTAGCCAAAAGCTTGCTGGCGATCGAGCAAACTTTCAGTGGCGACGACGGCTTCGGCTGTGGCCTCGATGCTGTCCAGGCGGATGCGCACGTTCTCTATCCACTGCCGATAAGGCTTGGCAAAGGCGAACTGGTTTTTCAGTTCTTCGTCGTCGACGATGCGGCCCTGTTCCAGGTCGATGAGGAACATCTTGCCGGGCTGCAAGCGCCACTTTCTGACGATGCGGCTTTCAGGCACCGGCAGCACGCCGGACTCGCTGGCCATGACCACGAGGTCGTCGTCGGTGACGATGTAGCGTGCCGGCCGCAGACCGTTGCGGTCCAGCGTGGCGCCTATCTGTTTGCCGTCGGTGAAGACCATGGCGGCAGGGCCGTCCCAGGGCTCGAGCATGGCGGCGTGGTACTCGTAAAAGGCGCGCCGGCGCTCGTCCATCAGCTCGTGGTTCTCCCAGGCTTCGGGGATCATCATCATCGCCGCGTGGGCCAGCGGGTAGCCTGCCATGGTCAGCAGCTCTAGTGCGTTGTCGAAGGTCGCAGTGTCGCTCTGGCCTTCGAAGCTGATGGGGTAGAGCTTGTTCAGGTCTTCGCCCAGCACAGGGCTTTTCATCACGCCTTCGCGCGCGCGCATCCAGTTGAAGTTGCCTTTGACGGTGTTGATTTCACCGTTGTGCGCCACCATGCGGTAGGGGTGGGCCAGCGGCCATTCGGGGAAGGTGTTGGTGGAAAAACGCTGGTGCACCAGGGCCAGGGCCGACACCGTGCGCGGGTCTTGAAGATCCTTGAAATACACGCCCACTTGGTCGGCCAGCAGCAGGCCTTTGTAGATGACGGTGCGGCAGCTCATGCTGGGCACGTAGTACTCGCGGCTGTGTGTGAGCTTGAGCGCCTGGATGGCCGCGCTGGCGGTCTTGCGAATGACGTAGAGCTTGCGCTCCAGTGCATCTGGCACGATGACGTCGGTGCCCCTGCCAATGAAGATCTGGCGGATGACGGGTTCTTTGGCGCGCACCGCCGGGCTCATGGGCATGCTGCGGTCCACCGGCACGTCACGCCAACCCAGCAGCACCTGGCCTTCGGTCTTTACCGCGCGTTCAAGCTCTTGTTCGCAGGCCAGGCGCGACGCGTGTTCTTTGGGCAGGAAGATCATGCCCACGCCGTATTCACCGGGCGGCGGCAGCTTGACGCCCACGCTGCCATTGGGTGCCTGGCCGGCAGCGGCCATCTCGGCGCGGTAGTACTCGTCAGGGATCTGGATCAGGATGCCGGCGCCGTCGCCCATGAGCTTGTCGGCGCCCACCGCGCCGCGGTGGTCCAGGTTCTCAAGGATCTTCAGGCCTTGTTCGACGATGCCGTGCGCGCGGTGGCCTTTGATGTGGGCCACGAAGCCGACGCCACAGGCGTCGTGTTCTTGCCTCGGGTCGTACAAACCATGCTCGGCCAGCGCGGCGATTTCTTGGTCAGGGGTGGCGTGCGGCAGCATGGCGCGCTCCTTGGGGCAGGCGTGAAAGGTCCGGCAGCCTACCGCAGTGCAGCAAATGCGACAACCTCAAATTAACGGGGTCAGAGTTAATTAATATACGAAGAAGCAAGTGCAGAACTTAATTAGGGACACCAATTGTCAATGAGACTCACGGACTGATCCTTGGTGGTCGGCCGCGCGCGCGTGGTAGCGCCGCATGTAGTTCACATGTCGTTCAGCAGCCGCGCGGTCGGCCGCGCGCGCGCGGCAGCGCCGGCCGTGCCGCTGCCGCGCTGACTTCGGCAGCAAAGCTGGCAGAGCCCACCGCCCAGCCGCCCCAGGCTGCTGCACGCAACGCCGCTGCACGGGCCGTGGGCAGGCCTTCAGCGACGCGTTTGCGCCAGGCCCCTTGCCGGTCGAAAGGTGTATTGCCCAGCCGCCAAAGCTCAGGCGGGTCAGCCAGCCAGGGTGCTGGGCATTCGCCGCTGTGGTGGGCCAAGCTGGTGGCCATGGGGTCTGCGCTGCCGCCATCCAGCAGGCACATCACGTCCAGCAAGGTGGCACCGGCTTGCACCACCGCGCAACGAAAGCGGCCGTCCCACAAGGTTCCGCTGCCGCCGTATTTGCGATGGTGGGCACTTACATAGCGACGGCCCAGCGATTGCATCAAACGGCTCAGACCCTGTGCCGAGGTGGGGGTGGCCAGCAGTTGCACTTCGGCGTCCAGCAGAGCGTAGGCGTGGACGCGCACCTGCTCGCTGGCGGCCACGGTTTGCAGAGCAGCCAGGTAGAGGGCGCGGTCGGTGTCATCGACGAAAACGCGGCTGCCTGGGTGCGCACGCTGGATCAGCCAGTGCGCTTGGCCGGCAAGGCAAAGACGGGGCAGGCGGGCCAAGGCAGTGCCTACAAGTCGAACAAGCGCCTGCCTGTCAAGCGCTGGTGCTCGCGCAGCGCAAAGCGGTCGGTCATGCCGGCGATGTAGTCGGCAACTTGGCGCGGCAGCTTGGGGCCGCCGGCGTGGTCGCTGGGCATGGTGTTGGGCACGGTGTTGGGCATGGTATTGGGTTGCGCCAGGTAGGCCGTGAAGAGTTCGGTGACCACTGTTCTGGCCAGCTCGGTCATGCCCGTGACTCGGGGGTGGCGGTAGAGCTCACGAAACAGAAAACCTTTGAGTTCGCTGCTGTGTGCGCGCATGGCTGTGCCCATGCGCACGAGGCTGGGCTGTTGGCGAACACGCTCGGCATCGAGCGAAGGGTCCGCCGCGTGTGCGTCTTGCAATGCTTGGCCAGTGGCCGCAACCAGATCCTCAACCTGGGCCGACAACATGCGACGCAAAGCTTCATGCAGCGCCCGGCGCGGCGCCAGGGCCGGGTACTGGGCCATCACGTGGGCATGGCCTTGCGCCAGGAACTGCACCGCTTGCAGCTGCTCGACGCTGATCAGCCCGGCTCGCACGCCGTCATCAACATCGTGCGCGCTGTAAGCCAGCTCATCGGCCAGGTTGACTAACTGGGCCTCAAGGCTGGGTTGGCTGCCGTCGACAAAACGTCGTGCCGGGCCCAGCGGCTCACGTGCCAGCAGGCGCTGGGCGTTGACGCGGCTGCAATGTTTGAGGATGCCCTCACGCGTCTCAAAGCACAGATTCAAGCCGTCAAAAGCGGGGTAGCGTGTTTCAAGGCGGTCCACGACCCGCAGACTTTGAAGGTTATGTTCGAAACCGCCGTGGTCGGCCATGCACGCTTGCAAGGCATCTTGGCCAGCGTGGCCAAAGGGCGTGTGCCCCAGGTCATGGGCCAGGGCAATGGCTTCCACCAGGTCTTCGTTCAAGTGCAAGGCCCGCGCCATCGAACGCCCGAGCTGCGCCACCTCCAGCGAGTGTGTCAGCCGGGTGCGAAAGAGGTCGCCTTCGTGGTTGATGAAGACCTGGGTTTTGTAGACCAGGCGTCGAAAGGCCGTGCTGTGCACGATGCGGTCGCGGTCGCGCTGGTGTTCATTGCGCGGCGGCGACGCGGCCTCAGGGATGCGCCTGCCGCGTGAGCGCCGCGGGTCGCTGGCCCAAGGTGCAAGATCGTCGGGGTTCACGCCGGCAGGGGCAGGGGCTGGGCGGTGTGGCGGCGAATCACGCGCTCAACCACTTCGGCTGGCGCCGGGCGCAAGGTGGCATGACCGGGGCCGTCCAGCAGCACAAATCGGATGTCGCCGCCCGTGGCCTTTTTGTCGACGCGCATCAAGTCCATCCACCGTGCCAGTGGCATGGGCGGTGCCTGCACGGGCAGGCCCGCAGCTTCGATGAGCGTGCGCAAGCGCTGCACAAAGCCGGGCTCGATGAGCCCAAGCTCAGCCGACAAATCGGCGGCCAACACCATGCCGCAGGCCACGGCCTCACCATGCAGCCAGGCGCCGTAGCCCATGCCCGCTTCAATGGCGTGGCCAAAGGTGTGGCCGAAGTTGAGGATGGCGCGCAAGCCAGTTTCTTTTTCATCTGTACCCACAACCGCCGCCTTGATCTCGCAAGACCGCGCCACGGCATGCGCCAGGGCTGCGGGCTCGTAAGCCAGCAGGGCAGGCATCTTGAGTTCAAGCCAGTCCAGCAGCGCCATGTCGGCAATGGGCCCGTATTTGATGACCTCGGCCAGGCCGGCACGCAGCTCGCGCACAGGCAGGCTGCTCAAGGATTGCAAGTCGCAGACCACACGCGCGGGTTGGTAAAAGGCGCCGATCATGTTCTTGCCCAACGGGTGGTTGATGGCGGTTTTGCCACCCACCGAAGAATCCACCTGGGCCAGCAGCGTGGTGGGCACCTGGACGAAGGGCACACCGCGCATGTAGCTGGCGGCGGCGAAGCCCGTCATGTCGCCCACCACACCACCGCCCAGCGCCACGAGCACGGTCTTGCGGTCACAGCCGCTGGAGAGCAGGTGGTCAAAGATGAGGTTGAGCGAGAGCCAGTTCTTGTACTGTTCGCCGTCGGGCAGCAGCACGGTGCTGATTTGGGCGTAGTGGGCCGCCAGCGACTGGCGCAATGCCGCACCGTGGAGGCCATCGACGGTGGCGTTGCTGACCACCACGGCGTGTGTCGCCTGCGGCAGGCCATGCCAGGCCCATGCTTGCTGCAAAAGGCCCTGGCCGATGAGGATGTCGTAGTGCTGGTGCGCGGTGGTGACCGTGACCGTGCGCGCAGTGGTATCAAACATGGCCGCGCAGTTTACGGCCCGCGAGCGTTAGCCACTGAACTGAGCCACTGAACTGAGCCACTGAAGACTCAAGCCGGTGGAATCTGCGGCGAAGGCACCTGGCCTGGGTCGACCAGACCTGCCATTTCAAGCTGCATCAGCACCATGCTCAGAAGCGCTGGCACCGAGGGGCGCGCCGACTCCACCACGAAATGCGCAGTGCGGCGGTACAAGGGGTCTCGCTCGCGGTAGAGCTCGCGCAGGCGGCGCAGCGGGTCGTCCACCTGAAGCAAAGGGCGATGCGGGTCGTGGCGCAGCCGGCGGTGCAACTCTTCGGGCGTGGCGCGCAGGTAAAAGACGTGGCTGCGTGAATGCAAGGCGTCGCGGTTGGACGGCCGCAGCACGGCGCCACCGCCAGTGGCCAGCAGCACGCCGCTGTGGTGGCTCAGATCTTCGATGGCCTCTTGTTCAACATCGCGAAAAGCGTTCTCGCCCTGTTGCTCAAAGAAGTCGCGGATGGGCATGCCCAGGCGGCGTTCGATCTCGGTATCGCTGTCGATGAAGCGCAGGCCTAACTGACGTGCCAAGTGGCGGCCGACGGTGGACTTGCCGCAGCCGGGCATGCCGACCAATGAAAGACGAAGCGGGCTTGCGCCCGCTTCTTTATCGCCCTCGGGCATAGGCCTTAGCGCGCGGTAACGACGATCGAGTTGGACAGCTGGCCGCCCGCAGTAACTGTGTAGGTCACGGTGTATTGGCCTGCCGCCGAATAGGTGTGGGTGACTGCGGGAGCCACGCCACCGGTCACGGTGATAGCCTGCACTGCCGTCCCGTCACCCCAGTCCACTGAGGCTGCGGTGGCTGCCGGTCCACCGGGCGGGCCGACCCAGCTTGAAGCTTGCACGCGCACCTGCAACGAAGCCAAAGTGGTGGCGCTCAGATTGACGAGGTCGCGGTAGCGCACGTCAAAGGCGGCGCGCCCCACCGACCGGGGTTCGCCTTCGTAAAGGATGCGTGCACTGGCCGCGCCGCCACGGGGCGAGGCGACCTGGAGGGCAAATGAGGCATCCCCGGAGCATTTGTCTTCTACCCCGCGCACGGTGACGGAATGCGGCGTGGCGATGACGTTGGTGGTGATCGGCGACCAGGGGGTGACTTTGGGCGCGTTGGGCAAGTCGAGCAAGGGCAGAGGCGCACGCGCACCTATGGCCAGCACGCTGGAAGGCCTGAAGGCACCGGTGCTGATGTTGGTCGAGACGTCGGCGGCTGCCAGGGATGTGGCCGCCGCCATGGGGTTGCCAATGCCATCATCAAGATAGAGGGACACCGTGCTTTGCGGCACGGGCGCGCCTTGTGGGCAAATGGGTTTGAGCCGCACAAAGAACGACGTCGCCAAACCTGTGGTGAGCGAGTTTTCCTGGCTCAGCGATGACTTGGGCACGACCACGGTGGGGTCACCCAGCGAAGACGAGAGGCTCAAGTAGATGATGGTCGAGGCGCGGATATGGGCCGTGCCTCTTGCGCGGTCACCGGACTGAGTGAACTGCGTCGGGTTCTGGTACGGAATGAGGATGTCGGTATCGCCATTGACGGTCTGCGAGTTGGGCACGCCATCCTTGTTGGCGTCGACGTAGGCATCGCCCAGGTCATAGAAGGGATCAACGCCCGCTGTGAAAAGGTTGTCGCCGTTGCGGTCGTCAAAATCTTCCAGTCCCACGGCGTAAGCGGTGACCACCACCCGCAAATCGGCTGGCCGCCTGGCCTGCGACACCACATTGCACGAGCACGCACCGTTCGCGGTACGGCACGAACCGTTGTTGGCGGTGCACACTGATGCGCCAGAACCGATGAAATTGACCACCGTGCCATCGGGCACGGGGTTTGAAAACTGGTCTGCCAGACGCACGGTGACAGCGGCAATTTCGCCATCGAAGTTGCCGCCATCGATGTTGGCCTTGTCGACTGACAGGGAGAAGGAACGCTGGAGCGGCAGGCCGGTCGACACCGACAGCGTGTCAGAAAAACTCTCCAACGCCGCCGTGGCCCCGGCGGGGTAGAGCGCACGGGCACGCACCCGCACTGGTGTAGGCACCGTGCCCGAATTGACTTGCACGACCACGGTGCCGTCGGGGTTGGTGCGTTTGACGTAGCGCGCCACGCTCAGGCTGTCGGC
>JANNEX010000522.1:0-10884 GCA_031379155.1 Rubrivivax sp. | reverse complement strand
ATCGACGGGTAGACGCGCTTTTCGGCCATGCGCCTGTCGAGGTGGATTTCGCAGTTGCCGGTGCCCTTGAATTCTTCGTAGATGACCTCGTCCATCTTCGAGCCGGTGTCGACCAGCGCCGTGCCGATGATGGTCAGCGTGCCGCCTTCTTCGGTGTTGCGCGCGGCGCCGAAAAAGCGCTTGGGCCGCTGCAAGGCGTTGGCGTCGACACCGCCCGACAAGACCTTGCCCGATGAGGGCAGCACGTTGTTGTAAGCGCGTGCCAGGCGTGTGATGCTGTCCAGAAGGATGACCACGTCCTTCTTCATTTCGACAAGCCGTTTGGCCCGTTCAATCACCATCTCGGCCACTTGCACGTGGCGCGCGGCGGGCTCGTCAAAAGTCGAGCTGATGACTTCACCGCGCACCGTGCGCAGCATCTCGGTGACTTCTTCAGGCCGCTCGTCCACCAGCAGCACGATGAGGTGGATCTCTGGGTGGTTGGCCACCAGCGCGTGCGCGATGTGCTGCATCATCACCGTCTTGCCCGTCTTGGGCTGCGCCACCAGCAGGGCGCGTTGGCCTTTGCCTATGGGTGCGACGAGGTCGATGATGCGGCTGGTGATGTTCTCTTCGGCCTTGATGTCGCGTTCAAGCCTGAACTGCTGCGTCGGGAACAGCGCCGTCAGGTTTTCGAACATGATCTTGTGCTTGGCCTCTTCGGGTGTCACGCCATTGACGCGGTCGACCTTCACGAGCGCAAAGTAACGTTCGCCGTCCTTGGGCACGCGCACTTCGCCTTCGACGTTGTCGCCGGTGTGCAGGTTGAAGCGGCGAATCTGGCTGGGTGACAGGTAGATGTCGTCGGTGGACGCCATGTAGCTGGCTTCAATGCTGCGCAAGAAGCCGAAGCCGTCGGGCAGCACTTCCAGCACGCCGTCGCCAAACACCTGCTCGCCGGCTTTGGCGCGCTTTTTCATGATCGCAAACATCAGCTCTTGCTTGCGCAGGCGCGAGACGTTTTCGATCTCCAGCGTTTCACCCTGGGTGATGAGCTCGGCGATGGGTTGGGCTTTGAGTTCGGACAGATGCATGAGGCATCCTCAGTCAGATGCGGTGCGGCTGCGCGAAGACTTCTCGCGCGGGCCTTGCAGCACAGAACACAGGTGGATTGGCGCCGGAGCCACGCGCCTGGCCGCTAGAGGGCCGGCATGCTTGTGGCAGTTGCCGGCGAGGGCGGTGCGTGGTGGCGGGTCAGACGCTGCTTGTGGGCCCGGACAAGAACCGGGGCCCGCACTCAGCGTTGAAACAGATTATAGATGACCGTCGAGAAAGGCGGTGAGCTGGGCCTTGGACAGCGCGCCCACCTTGGTGGCCGCCACCTTGCCGTCCTTGAACAGCATCAGCGTGGGGATACCCCGAATGCCGTGCTGGCCGGGCACTTCGCGGTTTTCATCGACATTCATCTTGGCCACTTGCAGGCGGCCTTCATAGCTCTTGGACACTTCTTCCAGGATGGGGGCAATCTGCTTGCAAGGGCCGCACCATTCAGCCCAGTAGTCCACCAGCACGGGCTTGTCGGCTTGCAGCACATCGCTGGCGAATGAATCGTCGGTGACATGTTTGATCAGGTCGGCGTTTTTCGTTTCGCTGCTCATGGCTGTTCTCGCTTTACGCTGTTTGGCAACGGGACATGGCACCGCTGCGGGATGCACAATGATTCTGACACAGCAGCCCAAATTGGGCCGAGCCCGAGCGCTGCAACACAGCTATGCCCGCGATAGAGGAAATCTGCCCGCCCCCGGCCTGGCGCACACAAGAGCTGTGGCCCTGGGTGGCGACCACATCGCGCGCATGGCTTGATGCGCGCAGCATCGCGGCGCGCGACAGCATCCTGCTGCTGCCCTTTGCTGCCTTGTTGCCACCGGCGCGGCAGGCTTTTGCCGTCTTGGGCGGCTGGCAACCGCGGATAGAGACTTCACTCACTTTGGCCGCCAGCCTGGGCCCGCCGCTGGCGGACACAGCCGGCCTGTGCAGCGGCCAGACGGTGCTGGACAAACTCGCGGCCAAGGCTTTGCTGCAACGCCAGGCCTGGGCCCAGCGCTGGTTGCAAGACGATACGGCGGGTTTCGAGCGCATCGTGGCCTCGCTGGTGCAAGCCGCGCAGACCTTGCGTGCGGGCGCCTTCGAACACGCCCCTTCGCGCCGTGCCGCCTTTTGGGACCGGGCCCGTGCCAACCTGGCCACGCCCACCGGCCCCGCTGCGTTGGAAGCGCTGCTGCTCCAAGTGGCGCTGGAGTGGGCGGCGCAGTCCACACCGCCGGCCACCGACACCCTATTCATGCTGCGCCCCGCCGCCTGGCTGGCGTTGCAGCTGGGTGGGCCAGACCCGGTGGCCGAAGGCCTGATGCAAGACAGCGGCGTGCCCGCCTTGCGTCTGCAAGCCGACGCAGCCGCGACAGAACCGTTTGCGGCTGTGTGCAGCCAGCCCAGCGTGCAGCGCTGGCTGTGCGAAGACTTTGAAGCCGAAGCGCAGGCCGCCGCCACACACATCCTGCAAGGCCTGAACGCCGGCAAGGCGCCGGTGGCCCTGGTGGCGCTGGACCGTGCCTTGGTGCGCCGCGTGCGTGCGCTGCTTGAACGCCAACAGGTGCCGCTGGTCGACGAGACCGGCTGGGTGCTGGCCACCACACGCGCGGCGGCGCGCATCGTCGCGCTGCTCAGGGCAGCGCAACAGTCATCGCCACAAGCAGCTGCGCAAGACGCATTGCTAGATTGGCTCAAGGACTGGCCCGGCGCGCCCCCACTGGCGCTGGAGTCGCTGGAAGCGCAGTGGCGTGGCCGCCGCCACGTCGCAAACCCGCAAGCCGCGCAGCAACTGTGGCAGCGCGCGCAGGCCCATCTGACCGCCTTTGCCCAAGGCGGCAAACTCACCCTGCTGCAATGGCTGCAACGCTTGCACGGCGTGCTGCAAGCCGACGGCACACTTGAGCGTTTGCTGGCCGACGCGGCGGGCGCCCAGGTGCTGACCGCACTGCACCTGCAAGACGGTGGCAGTGCCGCCTGGCAACAAGCCGCAGGGCAGACGCGACTGGGCCTGTCCAGCCTGCTGTCCTGGGTGCAAGCCACGCTGGAAGAGTCGCCCTACCTGCCGCTGCCCGACGAAGCCGCGCAGGTGGTGTTGACGCCGCTGGCGCGCGCTTTCGGCCGCCCCTTTGGCCTGGTCGTCATGCCCGGCGCCGACCATCTACACCTGGGCAACGGCCAAAGCCCGCCCGCGCTCATCAGCGACGCCTGGGCCGCCGATCTGGGCCTGGACCACGCGGCAGCGCGGCGCACGCGCCAGCACCAGGCGGTGGCGCATTTGGTGCGCGCCGATGAACTGGTCATGCTGCGCCGCCACCGTGACGACGACGAGCCCTTGACCGACAGCCCCAGCGTCGAATGGCTCTTGCAGTGCCGCCTGCGCGCGCAACTGCCGCCCTGGCCGCTGCACACCTGGCTCCCACAGACGCAAACGCTGGACGTGCAAAGCGTGCCCCGGCCCATGCCCACCGCCGCCCAGCACTTGCCTGACCCGCTCAGCGCCACACAACTGGAAGCCCTGCGCGCCTGCCCCTACCGCTTTTTCGCGCGCGCCGTGCTGCGCCTGGACGAAGCACAAGAGCTCGACGCCGGCCTGGCCAAGCGCGACTACGGCGACTGGCTGCATGCCGTGCTGCACCACTTTCACAGCACACGCGACTACCGCGGCGACGCCGCGCTGCAACTGCACGCAGCCGCCGAACACGTCACGAAACAGCAAGGCCTGGACGACGGCGAACTGCTGCCCTGGCGTGCCAGCTTCGAAGGTTTTGCGCCTGACTACCTGGCTTGGTGCGCGTTGCGCGAAGGGCAGGGCTGGTACTGGGCTGACGGCGAATCTGACCACCGCAGCGCCCCGCCCGAGCTGGGCGGCCTGCGCCTGCGTGGGCGCATTGACCGCTTGGACCACGGCCCCGATGAACAGCAGCAAGTGCTGGACTACAAAACCGGCAGCGCCCCGGCATTGAAGAAGAAGGTGGCCGACCCGCTGGAAGACACGCAACTGGCCTTCTACGCCGCGCTGCTGGGCGGTGGGGGCGGTGGGGGCGGAGGGGGCGGTGGGGCGAACTTGGGCGCCGCCTACGTGGCGCTGGACGCCCCCGGCGCGCCGCTGGAAATTCCCCACGAGCGTGTGCATGACAGCGCCGTGACCCTGCTGCATAACGTGGGAAGCGAGTGGCAGCGCTTGCGTGAAGGTGCGGCCATGCCCGCGCTGGGCGAAGGCGCGGTGTGCGAAACCTGCGAAGCGCGTGGCCTGTGCCGGCGCGACCAGTGGGAAGCCGCATGAACGCCCTATGAACGCCGCCTACCAAGTGGCGCAGCAGCCGGTGACGGCGCAAGCCTTCTACGCGGCGGCCTGCGACCCCCAGCGCAGCGTCGTCGTTGAAGCCTGCGCCGGTGCTGGCAAAACCTGGATGCTGGTCTCGCGCATCCTGCGTGCCTTGCAAGCGGGCGCGCTGCCGCAACACATTCTGGCCATCACCTTCACGCGCAAAGCCGCGGGTGAAATGCGTGAACGGCTGGAAGACTGGCTGGCCGAGTTTTCGCAAGAGCGCAGCACTGCCAACCAACGTGTTCAAGCGCTGGTAGATCGTGGTTTGTCGCTGGCCCAAGCCCAGGCCGCCCAGCAAGACTTGGGTGCTTTGCACGAACGCTTGCTGCGTCTTGGCCGCCGCGTTGAAGTGCGCACCTTCCACGCCTGGTTTGGCCAGTTGCTGGCGCATGCGCCCATGGCCTTGTTGCAGCGCCTGGGCCTGCCCGCTGCCTATGAAGTCATTGAAGACACGGCGCAGTTGCGCGACGCGCTGTTCCGCCGCTTTCACCGCGCCGTGCAGGCCGACGCTGCACTGCGCGCCGACTACATGGAGCTGGTGCGCCTGCACCGCCGCAGCACGCTGCTGATGTGGCTGGGGCAAGCCTGGTTCAAGGGGCCGGAGCTGGCGCGCGCCGACGCCGCCGGCACGGCGGCCACGGCAGTGCCCGCAGCCGCCACGGTCTGGCCGGCCTGCGCTGGCCTGAGCGACCCTGCGCAGTTGCTGGTGCAAGCACCCCTGAGCCAAGACCTTGCCGAGCTGGCGCGCCTGCTCGGCCGCAGCGACAAAGCCACACCACGCAAAGCGGCTGAAGGCTTGCAGCAGGCCCTGGCGCTGGATGACCCGGTGCAAGTCTTCGCAGGCGCTTGGGCCGCGTTGTTCACTAGCACGGGCACGCTGCGCAAGTTCCTGGGCGACTCGGCTCTGCTGGCTGCGGTGGCCGCCAGCCTGGAGCAGATCGCGCCCATGCGTCGCCAGCAAGCCGCACACCAAGACCATCAACGCCTGCTGCGCCTGTCGCGCGTTTTGCTCAGTGAGTACGCGGCGCTCAAACGCCAGCGAGGCCTGCTCGACATGGCTGACCTGGAACGTGCCGCCGAAGTCCTGCTGGGTGACAGCGAACTGGCCGGCTGGGTGCAGCAAAGGCTGGACCAGCGGGTGCGCCATTTGCTCATCGACGAGTTCCAGGACACCAGCCCCTTGCAGTGGCAGGTGCTGCAAGGCTGGCTGTCGGGCTACGCCGGTGCGGGCGGTGGCGCCAGTGGGCAGCAGCCCTTGTCGGTGTTCATCGTGGGTGACCCCAAACAAAGCATCTACCGCTTCCGTGGCGCCGAGCCCAAGGTCTTCACAGCGGCTACGGACTTTGTCGTGCAGGCCCTGGACGGTTTGCACCTGGCCTGTGACCACACACGGCGCAACGCGCCGGCCGTGATGGCTGCGGTCAACAGCGTCTTCACGGCGGCCACGCAAACGCAAGGCTGGGGGCCGTTTCGGGCCCACAGCACCGCGTCTGAGGCCGCCGGCGAAGTGCGCCACCTGAGCGGCGCCTTACGGCCCATCAAAGTGGCAGGCGCGGCCGATTTGCAGATCTGGCGCGACTCACTTACTGAGCCGCGCAGCGAACCCGAGCTGCGCCTGCAAGCGCAAGAGGCCGAGCAGGTGGCGCAGGCCGCGTCAGCGCTCATCACCCAGCACGGCTTGGCGCCGGGCGAGGTGATGGTGCTGGCGCGCAAGCGCGCGGTGCTGGCGCAAGTGGCCTTGGCGCTGGCGCGAGCGCAGGTGCCGCATGTGGTGGCCGAAGCGCTGGCGCTGCACGAATCGCCCGAAGCGCTGGACCTGGTGGCCGTGCTGGACGTGTTGACATCGGCCGGACATAACTTGTCACTGGCGCGGGCCCTGCGCAGCCCCTTGTTCAGCGCCAGCGACGATGACCTGCTGTGGCTGAGCCTGGCCGCTCGTGAGGAAGATTGCACCTGGCGCCAGGCGCTGCTCAGCGCTGAGGCACCGCCCTCGAAAGCCTTGCAGCGCGCGCAGACGCTGCTGGCGCAGTGGCTCAGCGTCGCGCCTTCACTGCCGCCGCACGACTTGCTGGACCGCATCGTGGGCGATGGCGACGTCATGGCGCGCCTGGCCGCCGCCGTGCCTGCGGCGCGGCGCGGGGTGGCCAGCCACGCCGTGCAGTCGCTGCTGGCGGCGGCGCTGGAGCAAGACGGTGGCCGCTTCAGCAGCGTCTACGGTTTTGTGCGCCAGGTGCGCGCGGGCAGGGTGCGCATGCCTGGCGTGGCGCCGGCCGACGCCGTGCAACTTCTCACCGTGCACGGCGCCAAAGGCCTGGAAGCGCGCGCCGTGATCGTGGCCGACTGCGAACCCGCCAAGCGGCCCGCCGACCGTGTGCAAGTGCTGGTCGACTGGCCCGTGGAGCTGAGCGCGCCGCGCAGCGTGGCCTTTGTGCGCACGGGTGCAGACCTGCCGCCATCGGCCGAACAAGCCTTTGCCGAGCAAGAGCAGGCGCAGGCGCGCGAAGACCTCAACGGCTTGTATGTGGCCATGACGCGGGCGCGCGAATGGCTGGTCTTGAGCCGCACCGAAGCGCGCAACACACCGCCGCTGTCGTGGTGGGCGCAGGCCTTGCCGGCGGCCACGCCGTGGCAGCCTGAACCGTCCTGTGCGGCGGGTGTGGTGTCGGCCCCCTGTGTGGCGGTCATGCCGCAATGGCAAGCCGGCGCCAGCACGACCGTCAAGACCAGCCCCGACGACGCGCGCGCCGCACGGCTGGGTCAGGCCGTGCACCGCGTGCTGGAATGGGCAGCAGGCAGCGCCACCGAGCCCGACCTGGCCGCGCTGAGCACGGCTGCCGCCGCAGCCTTTGGCTTGCCCGCCGGTGCAGCCCATCCCGTGCGCCACCTGGCCAACGCCGTCTTGAGCAGCCCGGCCTGCGCGCGCTTTTTCCGCAGCGCAAACTTGCACTGGGCCGGCAATGAAGTGCCGCTGTCCTGGCAAGGCCAGGCGCTGCGCGTCGACCGCCTGGTGGCGCTGCAAGAAGACTCGGGTCTGACCTGGTGGGTGCTGGACTACAAACTCCAGTCTGATCCGGCTGCTGTGCAGGCCTATCGCGAGCAAATGCGCAGCTATGTGGCGGCGGTGCAGGCGCTGCAACCGCTGGACGCCGTGCGTGGTGCTTTCATCACCGGCCAGGGCGTACTCGTCGAGGCCGACTGAGCGAGCCCGACTGAACCCGCAAGGGCTCAAAGTGCCCAGGCTTCGCGGCCCTGTTCCGCGCATCAGCAGGGCCCGCATCGCGGTGCAATGGTGCGACCATGTCCGCACCCAGCCAAGACACGCCAAGCCCTGCGCGCGCCAGCGCCGTGCGCTGGTTTGGCCGCTTGCAATTGCTGCGCTTGCTGGGCAAGAGTGAGCTCACCATGGCCTGGCGCGTGGTCGACCCGCGCAGCGGCCAAGAGTTGATGCTGGTGCTGCCACGTGTGCAGCCCGCCGACGCCGTGGCCATGGACCAATGGCAGCAGGCCGCGCGCCAGGCCTCGCGCTTGAACCATCCGCATCTGGCGGCGGTCATAGAAACCGGTGTGCAGGACGGCTGGCCTTTTGTGGCCTACGACCCGCGCGACGGCGCCACGCTGAGCGAGCGTGCCACCCACAAGGGCCTGCCCGGCATCGAGGCCGCCACCCTGGCTTCGCAAGCGCTGCAAGGCCTGGCCTTTGCGCACGAAGCGGGTGCGGCACATCACGACTTGCAGCCCTACCTGGTGCTGGTGTCTGACAGCGGCCAGGTGCGTGTGGCCGGTGTCGCGGTCGCCGCCGAAATGGCGGCGCGACACGGCGCACAACAAGCGGCGACCGGCGGCGATTCCATGACATTGCGCAACCAGCGCCAAGCTGCGGAGCGTGACGTGTTGGCCCTGGGCTTGCTGCTGCACGGCCTGCTGCTGGGCGCCGGTGCGCTGGAAGAAAAAGACATAGGCCGCGCCATCCAGCGCCTGCCTCCGCTGGGCCGCGAAATCGTGCGCCTGCCGTGGTCTACGGCACACCCCATTGCCGAGCCACTGCGCGCCATCGTCAACCGCGCGACTGATCGCCAGGAGCGCCAGCGTTACCGCAATGCCCGCACCTTGCAGCGCGCCCTGGAAGGCTGGCTGCAAACCGACAGCGCCAACGGCGGCGGCCCACTGGCCTTGCTGGCCGACAAGCTGCGCACAGCCGGTGTGCTGCCTTCCTCGCCGGGCGCTGCTGCACGTGCGGCGCGCCTGGCCTTGATGGAGCGCGAACGCACGAATGAGTTGGCCGATGTGGTGCTGGAAGACCTGGCGCTGTCGTTTGAGCTGCTGCGCCTGGTCAACACCGCGCAGGTGCGTGGCGCGCAGGTCGCAGGCGGTGGGCCGGTGTTGACAGTGCGCCGGGCCATCGCCATGCTGGGTTTGGACGGCGTGCGTCGTGCCGCTTTGCTGCTGCGCGAATGGCCTGGTCCCTTGCAAGAGGCTGGCGCCCAACAACTGCAAACCCTGCTTGAGCGCTGCAAACGTGCAGGCCGCGCCGCGCTGGCTTTGCGCCCCGCTGGCTACGACGGTGAAGTGGTCTACCTCGTGGCCCTGCTGCAAAACCTGGGCCGCCTGGTGGTGCACTACCACTTCGCTGAAGAAGCCTTGCAGATACGCCGCCTGATGCAGCCCGCACCGCCGGCGCGCGCGGGAGAAGCCGAAGAACCTGGCATGGCCGAAGAAGCCGCAGCATTCGCCGTGCTGGGCGCCGACATCGAAGCCATAGGCGCCGCCGTGGGCCGCCACTGGGGCCTGGAAGAAAGCGTTCTTGCCATGGTGCGCCGGCTGCCCGTCGCGATGGCTGTGCGCAGCATGGACAGCGACGACGACATCTTGCGCACCGTGGCCAGCTGCGCCAACGAAGCCGTTGATGCGTTGGCACTGCCAGCGCCGGCAGTGTTGGGCGCTTTGCAGCGTGTCGTGCAGCGTTATGGGCGTGTGCTGGACATCAGCCTGCGTGACCTGCAAGCCATCCTGCAAGGCCAGACCGTGGCGGCCAGTGCGCTGAGCCTCATCGCGCCCTTGAGTCCGCCTGAAATCAGCACACGGGCTGCACCGGCGGCAGAGCCTTGAACGCTGCCGTGGCACCACGCCGCGCGCTGGCGCGGTTTGAATTGCTGCGCGAACTGGGCCGTGGCGCGCAAGCCACCGTGTGGCTAGCGCATGACCCGCGCCTGGACCGCGAAGTGGCCGTCAAGTTGCTCAGCCTGGACGCCGATGAGGCGACGCGCAGCGAGTGGCTGAATGAAGCCCGCGCCGTCAGCCGCCTGAAGCACCCCAACATCGTGCCGGTATTTGAGGCCGATGAATTTGAAGGCCAGCCTTACCTGGTGTTTGAGTATGTCGAAGGTCCCACGCTGCAAGAGCAGCGGCGCAAACGGCCTTCATTGCCGGCGCGTGAGGCCGTGACGCTGGTGCTGGGTGTGCTGGACGCACTGGCCGCCGCGCATGAACAAGGCATCGTGCACCGCGACCTCAAGCCGTCCAACATCTTGCTGGGCCGCGATGGCCGGCCGCGTGTGATGGACTTTGGCATTGCTGCCCGCGTGTCACAAGGCGATGGCCGCAAGAGCTCTGGACTGGATGCGGCCGATGGCCGCATCGTGGGCACCCCCGGCTACATGTCCCCCGAAGCCGCACGCGGTGAAGCACCCCTGCCCGCCATGGACGTCTTCTCAGCCGGCGTGCTGCTGGGTGAACTGCTGGCCGGTGCGCCGCTGATGCGTGAAAGCGACCCCTACCGCGCCATCGCCCGCGTGCAGCAAGAAGACCTGCAATTGCCCGGGCACCTGAAGATCGACAGCACGCTGCGTGGCATCGTGCAACGTGCTCTGGCCAGGCCGGTGGCTGAACGCTACGACGGGGCGCGCAGCCTGCACGCGGCGCTGGCGGCCTGGCTAACGCCCAAACAGGAGGCCATCGACACCAGCCACGCGACGCTGGAATTTTTGCTGCGCCGCATGCGCCACAAGACCGACTTTCCGGCGCTGTCGGCGTCGGTGGTGCGCATACAGCGGATGGCGCAGTCTGAAACCGAAAGCCTGGCCAGCCTGACCGACGAGATCTTGAGAGACGTGTCGCTGACCAACAAGCTGCTGCGTATGGTCAACAGCGTCAGCTTCTCGGCCGTCACGGGTGGTGGCATCGCCACGGTGTCGCGTGCCGTCGCGCTGGTGGGTTTTGCCGGCATCCGCAACATGGCGCTGTCGGTGATTTTGCTTGAACACATGGGCGACAAGGGTCACGCGGGGCAACTCAAGGAAGAGTTCTTGCGCGCCCTCATGGCCGGCACCATGGCCAGTGAACTGTCGCCGCTGGCGCGCGACGGCGAAGAAGCTTTTCTGGCCGCGATGTTTCAAAACCTGGGCCGCCTGCTGACTGAGTTTTACTTTCCCGAAGAAGCCTTGCAGATCCGCCAAAGCCTGACCCAAAGCCCCGCCACGCTGGCGCAACAC
>JANNEX010000504.1:0-1550 GCA_031379155.1 Rubrivivax sp. | reverse complement strand
ATGTTGCGGCCCAGCGTGGCGTAGCTGGCCATGGTCAAGCGCAGCGCGTCGGCGCCGAAGGCTGGAATGCCTTGTGGGAATTCTTTTTCGGTCTGCTTGCGCACGCGCGGTGCGGTTTCGGGTTTGCGCAGGCCGGTGCTGCGTTTTTCCAGCAACGGCGCCAGAGCAATGCCGTCGATGAGGTCCACGGGGTCGAGCACATTGCCTTCGCTCTTGCTCATCTTGTGACCCTGCGCGTCGCGCACCAGGCCGTGGATGTAGACATCGCGGAAGGGCACCTTGCCCTCTGGGCAATCGACAGTCCGGGTGAAGTGTGTGGTCATCATGATCATTCTGGCGACCCAGAAAAAGATGATGTCAAAGCCCGTCACCAGCACGCTGCTGGGCAGGAACAGGTCTTGTTCCACTGACTTTGCCGGCCAGCCCAAGGTCGAAAAAGGCACCAGGGCCGACGAGTACCAGGTGTCCAGCACGTCTTCGACGCGCTTCAATTCACCGCTGTATCCAGCGGCCGTGGCGCGTGCGCGCGCGTCTTGTTCGCTGCGCGCCACAAACAGCTCGCCGCCGCTGCCGTACCAGGCCGGGATCTGATGGCCCCACCACAGCTGGCGGCTGATGCACCAGTCCTGCAAGTTGTCCATCCAGTGGTTGTAGGTGTTGACCCATTGCTCGGGCACAAAACGCACCTGGCCGCTGCTGACCGCGCGGCGCGCTTTTTCGGCGATGCTCACACCGTCGGCGCTGGCCTTGTTGACGGCCACGAACCACTGGTCAGTGAGCATGGGTTCCACCACCTGGCCGGTGCGTGCGCAGCGGGGTACTTGCAGGCGGTGCTTTTTGGTTTCCACCAGCAAGCCGGCGGCGTCCAGATCAGCCACGACTTTTTTGCGCGCCACAAAGCGATCCAGGCCACGGTAGGCCAGGGGGGCGTTGGCGTTGAGCTTGGCGTCCAGGTCGAGCACGCCAATCATGGCCAGGCCATGGCGCTGGCCCACGGCGTAGTCGTTGGTGTCATGGGCGGGCGTGACCTTCACAACGCCGGTGCCAAATGTGCGGTCGACATAGCTGTCGGCAATGACCGGGATCAAACGGTCGCACAGCGGCAACCTGACTTGTTTGCCCACCAATGCGGCATAACGTTCGTCTTCAGGGTGCACCATGACGGCGGTGTCGCCCAGCATGGTTTCAGGCCGTGTCGTGGCCACCACGACACTGCCGCTGCCATCTGCAAACGGGTAGCGGATGTGCCACAGCCAGCCGTCTTCTTCTTCGCTTTCCACCTCCAGGTCAGACACCGCGCTTTTCAGCGTGGGGTCCCAACTGACCAGACGTTTGCCACGGTAGATCAGGCCTTCGTCAAACAGGCGCACAAAGGTTTCGGTGACGACGCTGGAGAGCTTGTCGTCCATGGTGAAGTACTCACGCGACCAGTCCACGCTGTCGCCCATGCGGCGCATCTGGTTGGTGATGGTGGCGCCACTGCTGTGTTTCCAGTCCCACACCTGGGCCACGAAGTTCTTGCGCCCCAGATCAACGCGCGACAGGCCGGC
>JANNEX010000470.1:0-2005 GCA_031379155.1 Rubrivivax sp. | reverse complement strand
GGGTAGGCCGGGTAGCCCGGCGGCTGGTAGCCCAGCGTGGCCGGGATGCCGCCCTGCACATGCACCATGTGGTCGTGCGCCAGCTTGTCCAACTCCAGCGTGGTCACGCCGGGTTTGACGTGGGGCGTGAGCATGTCCAGCACTTCACTGGCCAGGCGGCCGGCCAGGCGCATGCCTTCAATGTCGGCGGCGGTTTTGATCTGTATAGCCATCGGCCGATTATCCCACCGGCCTCTAAAATCGTCGGCTCACCCCTTACTCCTCACCCACTAGCCCGCCACTGGGACCGCATGACAGCCACGCCCTTGAACCTGATGCACTTTGAGGGCGGCAGTGCGCTCTCGGCTTTTCGCGCCCAGGCGCTGCTGCTGCGCCTGCAAGCGGCTTGCCCACGCATCACTGGGGTGGCGGCACGCTTTGTGCACTGGGTGGGCTTTGATGCGGCGCCTGAACGCTCAGTCATCGACAAACTGCAAGCGCTGCTGCAATACGGCGACCCTTTCGCTGCCGACAGCAGCCAAGCGCAGGTCATCGTCATGCCACGCCTGGGCACCGTGTCGCCCTGGGCCAGCAAGGCCACTGACATCGCGCGCAACTGCGGCCTGGTGCTGCACCGCGTCGAGCGCGTGACCGAATTCCATCTGACGCTGAAAGGCGGTTTGCTCAGCGCCGCCAAGCCGCTGAACGGCGAAGAACGTGCGGCTGTGGCGGCACTGCTGCACGACCGCATGACCGAGCATGTGGCTTTCGAGCGCGACGCCGCCGCCCACCTCTTCGACGGCCGCGAGGCCGAGCCGCTGGCCCATGTCGACGTGCTGGGCCAAGGCAGCGCCGCGCTGGAGCGCGCCAACCGCGAGTTTGGCCTGGCCTTGTCGGCCGACGAAATTGACTATCTGGTCGCAGCGTTCACACAACTCAAACGCAACCCCAGCGACGTGGAGCTGATGATGTTCGCGCAGGCCAACAGCGAACACTGCCGCCACAAGATTTTCAACGCGCGTTTCACCGTGGACGGCGAGCAGCAGCCGCACAGCCTGTTCGGCATGATCCGCCACACCGAAAAGTCTTCGCCACAACACACCGTGGTGGCCTACGACGACAACGCCGCGGTGATGGAAGGCAGCGCCGTGCAACGCTGGTTGCCGCAAGGCTTTACCAACGCGCCTCTGTACGGCGCGCGCGCTGACACGGCCCATGTGCTGATGAAGGTGGAAACGCACAACCACCCCACGGCTATCAGCCCCTTCCCCGGCGCCAGCACTGGCGCGGGTGGCGAGATACGCGACGAAGGTGCCACAGGCCGCGGCGCCAAACCCAAGGCCGGCTTGACAGGTTTCAGCGTCAGCAACTTGCACTTGCCCGGCACGCAAGAGCCGTGGGAACAAAAGCCCATCGGCAAGCCAGAACACATTGCCAGCGCGCTGCAAGTCATGACCGAAGGCCCGCTAGGAGGCGCTGCCTTCAACAACGAATTCGGCCGCCCCAACCTGGGTGGTTACTTTCGTGTTTTCGAGCAAGACGTGGCCGGGGTGCGGCGCGGTTATCACAAACCCATCATGATTGCCGGCGGGCTGGGCAGCATCAGTGCCAGCCAGGTCAACAAGCTGCCTTTTGGTGCCGGTACCTTGCTCGTCCAACTGGGCGGACCGGGCATGCGCATAGGCATGGGCGGCGGCGCGGCCAGCAGCATGGCGGCGGGCAGCAACACGGCGGTGCTGGACTTTGACAGCGTGCAGCGTGGCAACCCAGAAATTCAACGCCGCGCGCAAGAGGTCATCAACCACTGCTGGAGCTTGGACGCATTGAACCCCGTGCTGGCCATCCACGACGTGGGCGCGGGTGGCATCAGCAATGCCTTCCCAGAGTTGGTGGACGGTGCCGGCAAAGGCGCCACCTTCAACCTGCAAAAAGTGCCGCTGGAAGAAAGCGGCCTGGCGCCCAAAGAAGCCTGGTGCAACGAAAGCCAGGAACGTTATGTGCTGGCCATCAACCCCGACTTGATGCC
>JANNEX010000662.1:0-3986 GCA_031379155.1 Rubrivivax sp. | reverse complement strand
ACCACGGGTGGTCCAGGCAAGTAAGCGCTGAACCAGGGCCGGCTTGGCCGGCCCTGCAAGATCAGTCAAGTCAACAGTTAGCCTACGGGCCGCACATCGAAAGGTGTGCGGCCCTTTGTGTTGGCGTGATCAGTCCAGCCGGCCCTGACCGCCCTGGCCCAACTGGCACACACGCTTGCCATCGGCCGCGCGCGGCCTGCACACAGCACCAGGGTCAAGCAGGGCGCGACAGTCGGACGACTCCCCGCTGCTGCGCTCGTGTTCACGCTTGCGCGCGTCGCGGTGTTCAGCCACCAGGCTGGCCAGCCGTGCCGGGTGGCTGACCTGATAGGAAAAAGCCCAATACACCTCGGGCCCTCCGCAGGCCCGCAGGCCCACGCCAACGCTGGCGCAGCGGCTGTCTTTGTCGCACGCCGCGTCGCCAATTTCAGTCTTGATGGACTGCAGCAGTTGTGCACTGGCGATGGGTGCAACTCCGGCCTTGACAGGCGCGGCTGGGGGCGGGTCTGGGCGCGATGGGGCCGGCGCTTCGCCGGCACAGGCCGAGATAGCAAAGGCCGAAACAGCCAGGGACACAGCGCACAGCGCAAGGGAAAAATTGGGGTGAGGTGTTTTCATCTTCGCATCGTCGCTCACAAGGCGCGCGCCGGCAACCGCTGTGGGTTTATGTATCGGGTGTCTGTGGCCTGTGTCTGGGGGCAGGTGTTGGAGTCGGGTGTCTGTGTCGGATGTCTGGCCATGTGCCCACTTCTACAATCCGCCCTCGTCATCACCGCCCAAGCTGAGCATGCCCGTCAACCTCGCCGCCCCCGATCCACAAGCGCTCCAGCCCGTGGCCGGAGTGCGCATCGGCACCGCCATGGCCGGTGTGCGCAAGCCCAACCGGCGCGACCTGGTGCTGCTGGCGCTGGACGAAGGCACCAGCGTGGCCGGTGTTTTCACACAAAACCGTTTTTGCGCCGCGCCGGTGCAGGTTTGCCGCGAGCACCTGCAAGCAGGTGCCCACATCCGCGCCGTGCTCATCAACACCGGCAATGCCAATGCCGGCACCGGCGCTGACGGCCTGGCGCGCGCGCGGCGCAGCTGCACCACGCTGGCCGCGCACATGGGCTTGTTGCCGCAGCAGGTGCTGCCGTTCTCCACTGGCGTGATCATGGAAACGCTGCCGGTGGAGCGCATCGAAGCCGGCCTGCCGGCCGCCCTGGCTTCGCTGCGCAGCTATGGCTGGTTTGACGCCGCACAAGGCATCATGACCACCGACACGCTGCCCAAGGCGGCGTCACGCCAAATCTACATCGATGGCCACACGGTGACCATCACGGGCGTGGCCAAAGGTGCCGGCATGATCCGGCCCAACATGGCCACCATGCTGGGCTTCATCGCCACCGATGCGGTCATTGCGCCGGCCTTGCTGCAAGGCCTGGTGCGTGACGCGGCTGACCAGAGTTTTAACCGCATCACCATCGACGGCGACACGTCGACCAACGATTCCTTCGTGCTCATCGCCACCCACCAGGCCGGCCACGCACAGATTGAATCGCTGGACTCTGCCGACGGCCGCGCCCTGCGCGACGCCGTGGTGGCCGTGGCGCAGCAACTGGCGCAAGCCATCGTGCGCGACGGCGAGGGCGCCACCAAGTTCATCACCGTTGACGTGTTAGGCGGCCGCGACGAGGCCGAGTGCAAATTGGCGGCCTACGCCATTGCGCATTCGCCGCTGGTGAAGACGGCGTTTTTTGCCAGCGACCCCAACCTTGGGCGCATCTTGGCAGCAGTGGGCTACGCCGGCATTGGCGACCTGAACCAAAACTTGATTGACCTGCACCTGGACGATGTGCTCGTGGTTCAAGCTGGCGGCCGCCACCCGGCTTACCGCGAAGAAGATGGTCAGCGGGTGATGAAACAAAGCGAGATCAAGATCACGGTGAATCTGCACCGAGGTACAGCGCAGACCACGGTGTGGACCTGCGATTTGTCGCATGAGTACGTGACGATCAACGCGGACTACCGGTCATGATGATTCCCCCCCGTAAGCGCCTGCGGCGCTCCCCCCCAGGGGGGCAACGCCAGCGGCCCGGCGGAGCCGGTTCCGCGGCGTTTGCTTGAGGGAGTTGCGCGCTGTTCAGCTGGCCTTCACTTCCCCAATTGCCCCAGGGCGACCTGCTGCGCGACGCGGCTTATCGCCGCCTGTGGAGTTCCATCCTCACGGCCAGCTTCGGCAACCAGGTGATGATGCTCGCACTGCCGCTCACCGCAGCCGTTATGTTGTTGGCCACGCCCACCCAGATGGGCTTGCTCACGGCCATCGAGCTGCTGCCGTTTTTGCTGCTCAGCCTGCCCTCGGGCGTGTGGCTGGACCGCGTGCGCAAGCTGCCGGTCTACATGTGGGGCGAATCGCTGGTGGCGGTGTGCGCTGTCAGCGTGCCGCTGGCCTGGTGGCTGGGCTGGCTGAACATGGGCTGGCTGTACGCGATTGGCTTTGTCATCGGCACGGTGCACACGGTGGCCGGCACGGCGGCGCAGATTGTGCTGACGCAAGTCGTTGCCCGTGACCGTTTGGTCGAAGCGCACGCCAAGAACGCGCTGGCAACCTCAGGCGCTGAAGTCGTGGGCCCGGGCCTGGCCGGTGCGCTGATCAAGATTTTTGGCGCGCCACTGGCGCTGCTGGTGAATGCCGTTCTGCTGCTGGGCAGCGCGCTCATCCTGCGCGGTTTGCCTATCCATGAAAGGCGCGACACGCGGCCAGACGCGCACTTCGGCCGCGACCTGATGACGGGCTTGCGCTTTGTCTTGTCCAACCGCCTGCTGGTCACGCTGGCGGTGCTGATGGGCGTGTGGCAGATGTGCCATTACGCAGCCATGGTGGTGCAGATTTTGTTTGCCACACGCACCCTGGGCCTGAGTGAACACGCCGTGGGCCTGTGCTACATGGGCATGGGCGTGGGCACCATCACCGGCAGCATCTACGGCAGACGCATCAGCCACCGCATCGGGCCCGGGCCTTGCCTGGTGCTGGGCTTCCTGATCACTGGCGCGGGCTGGGGCTTGCTGGCGCTGGCGCCGGCCAATGCCTGGGGCGTGGCGGTCTTTGCGCTGATGCTGATGATGTTCACCACCGGTGCCGTGTTCATCTTCATCAACTTCCTGGCCCTGCGCCAGGCCGTGACGCCAGAGCCGCTGCTGGGCCGCATGACGGCCACCATGCGCTGGCTGACGCTGCTGGCCGCCGGCCCCGGCGCGCTGGCGGGTGGTTGGCTGGGCGAGCACGTGGGGCTGCGTGCGGCGCTGGGTTTTGCCGGCGGTGTGTCGCTGCTTTTGGTCCTGGTGTCTTGGCAGTTGCCGCTGATCCGCGGGCTGCGCCACTTGCCCGAGGCCGAGCGTGAAAGCGAATGGCTGGGACTGGAGGCCGATGTGCGGCCGGCGGGTTGATCTGGCTGAGCCGCTTGATCAGGCGGTATTTGCCGCAGGCGAAAAACGGTCCACCGCGTCGCTGATGATGCCGTCAATCTTGAGCGTTAGCAGACGCTGCGCATCAGCCACTTCATTCACCGTATAGCACAGCGCGCGCAAGCCGGCACCGTGCAGTTGGCCAATGAGCCTGGCGTCCATCAGCTTGTGATTGCTGACCACGGCCACACAGCCCAGCTTTTGCGCCATCTCAAACCAGCCCGACCACAGTGTGTCGACGAGCAGGGCGCGTGGCACGGCGGGTGCGGTCTCTCGCGCGCCATGCAAGGCTTCGGGTCTGAAAGAGCTGAACAGCAGCGGCGTGCTCGCGCTGGCCCACAGCCGCACGCAAGCCGTGCCCATGGCCAAGCCGGTTTCGCGTTCCAGCCCCGGTGTCGGTTTGATCTCCAGGTTCAGGCCAAAGCCATTGCGCTGCACGTAAGCGGCAATGGCGTCCAGGCTGGGCGGCGGCTCGCCCGCATAGCTGCGTGAATGCCAGCCACCCGCGTCCAGCTGCGACAGCGCTGACCAGGTTTTGG
>JANNEX010000407.1:0-3569 GCA_031379155.1 Rubrivivax sp. | reverse complement strand
GGAGTCAGGCAGCGCGGCACTGAGCTTGGTGATGGACAAGCCCGAGGTGTTGCTGGCCACGATGGCGTGCGGCGCCAGTGCCGGTGCGACCTTTTCGTAGAGCGCCAGCTTCCAGTCCATGCGCTCGGCAATGGCTTCGATGACCAGGTCGCATTCGCCCAGCAGCGCCAAGTGTTCTTCGTAGTTGGCTTGCTGAATGAGGGCGGCGTCTTCGGGCACACCCAGCGGCGCGGGTTTGAGTTTCTTCAGGCCCTCGATGGCCTTGCTGACGATGCCGTTCTTCGGCCCGTCTTTGGCAGCCAGGTCGAAAAGAACGACAGGCACTTTGCAGTTGACCAGATGGGCGGCAATTTGCGCGCCCATCACGCCAGCGCCCAGCACGGCCACTTTGCGCACGGTAAATCGGGTCATGACATTTCCTTATTCAACACGTATCCAGGTCTGCGTTCGGCCCAGCATGGGCATGCCGACATAACCGCGCACTTCCAGCTTCTTGCCGCCGTCGGCGGTTTGCATGCGCACCTTGTAGATCTTGCCTTCGGCGGCATCAAGAATGGTGCCGCCTTCCCAGGTGTTTTCAGCATCCGCGCGCTTGACGCCGCGGATGACTTCGAGGCCGATCATGGGCTTGTCTTTGCGGTCGTCGGTGCATTTGTCGCACACGGCATCCTGTTTGGCATCGGCCGCCAGCAGCTTTTCAATCTTGCCGCTGTAGACGCCGCCGGTTTCGACGACGCGAATCTGCGCACGTTCGGTCTTGGTCTTGTCGTCGATGGTTTTCCACACACCCACGGGGGTGCTTTGCGCCGACACAGTGCCGACAGTGGCCACCAGGGCCAGAGCGATCAAGGTCTTCATGTCTTGTCTCCTGCGGTTGAAGAAACGCCAACTCTAGAACAGTGCTTCGTCCATGGCCATCAGGGGCGCCACGCCCGCACGCGCGCTGCGGATAAGGCCGGCTGTCTCGGGCAGCAGCTTGGCGAAGTAAAAGCGCGCGGTGTGCAGCTTGGCGGTGTAGAAGCTGTCGCCGCTGTCCTTTTTGGCCAGCGCGATCTTGGCCATGCGGGCCCAGAAGTAGGCAAACACCAGGTGGCCGGCCACGCGCAGGTAGTCCACCGCAGCCGCGCCCACTTCGTCGGCATTGCCAAAGGCTTTCATGCCCAGCTCAGTCGTCAGCTTGCTCATCTTGTCGCCCAGCTCGGCCAGCGGGTTGACGAACTCTTGCATGGCTTCGTTCGTGCCTTCTTCTTCGACGAATTCGGCAATCAGCTTGCCGAATTTCTTCAGCTTGGCGCCGTTGTCGCCCAGCACCTTGCGGCCCAGCAAGTCCAGGCTCTGAATGGTGTTGGTGCCTTCGTAAATCATGTTGATGCGCGCGTCGCGCACAAACTGTTCCATGCCCCATTCCTTGATGTAGCCGTGGCCGCCAAACACCTGCATGCAGTGGCTGGTGGCCAGCCAGGCGTTGTCGGTGCTGAAGGCCTTGCAGATAGGGGTGAGCAGGGCGACTTGGTCGGCGCATTCTTTGCGCTCGTCTTCGTCGTCGCTGCTGATTTCCTTGTCGATCAACAAGGCCAGGTAGACGGCCAGTGCGCGGCCGCCTTCGGCGTAGGCGCGTGTGGTGAGCAGCATCTTGCGCACGTCGGGGTGATGGATGATGGTGTCGGCCGGCTGATCGGGCTGCTTGGGGCCGCTCAAGCTGCGCATCTGCTGGCGGTCTTTGGCGTAGGCAGCGGCGTTTTGATAGGCCACCTCGGTGAGGGCCACGCCCTGGTTGCCCACGCCCAGGCGCGCCGCGTTCATCATCACAAACATCGCCGGCAAGCCCCTGTTGGGCTGGCCCACCAGGGTGCCCACGGCGCCGTCCAGAATGATCTGACAGGTGGCGTTGCCGTTGATGCCCATCTTGTGTTCGATGGCGCCGCAGTGCAAGGCGTTGCGCGTGCCCACCGAGCCATCGGCATTGACGTTGAACTTGGGCACCGCGAACAGCGAGATGCCTTTGTTGCCCAGCGGCGCGTCAGGCAAACGCGCCAGCACCAGGTGCACGATGTTGCTGGCCATGTTGTGTTCACCAGCGCTGATGAAGATTTTCTGGCCGGTGATCTTGTAGCTGCCGTCGGGGAGCGGTTCTGCCTTGGTGCGCAGCAGGCCCAGGTCGGTGCCGCAATGCGGCTCGGTCAGGCACATGGTGCCAGTCCATTCGCCGCTGGTCAGCTTGGGCAGGAACATGTCCTTCTGCGCCTGCGAGCCGTGCGTGCCCAGGCAGGCGTAGGCGGCGTGCGTGAGGCCCGGGTACATGGTCCAGGCCTGATTGGCCGAATTCAGCATTTCGTAAAGGCAGTGGTTGACCACGATGGGCAAGCCCTGGCCGCCATAAGCGGGGTCGGCCGAGAGCGCCGGCCAGCCGCCTTTGACGTAAGTGTCGTAGGCCTCTTTGAAGCCCTTGGGTGGCTGCACCTCATGTGTCACGGGGTCGAGCTTGCAGCCTTCGCGGTCGCCGCTGATGTTGAGCGGGAACAGCACCTCGGACGCGAACTTGCCGCCCTCTTCCAGCACCGCGTTGATGGTGTCTTCATCGACGTCGGCATGGCGCGGCAGCAGCTTCAATTCATCAGCGACATGCAGCAGTTCGTGCAGCACAAAGTGCATGTCGCGCAACGGCGGGGTGTAGGTGGCCATGGCTTACTCCTGCAAATGGGAAAGTCGAAAACGGGGTCAGCGCCTTACACGCGTTTGCGTGGGCGCTGTGAGGTGGGCATGGGTGCAGGCGCTGTCAGGCTGTAGTGCGCCAAGATGCGCTCAAAGCCCACGCGCGCACGGTCAGTGGCGCCGGGGATGCGCAAGAAGCGTGCGTCGTGGTGCAGCGCCAGAATCAGGCCGTGCACTTCAAACAGCAGTTGTTCGGGGTCGGTGTCAGCACGCAAGTGGCGCGCGTCTATGGCCAGGCGGATGGCACGCTCCAGCGCCGCGTGCCAGGCACGCACCATGAATGCCAGCGCGTCGCGCACGGGGCCGGGGCGGTCGTCAAATTCGACGGCGCCGCTGATGTAGATGCAGCCCGAGTCCACTTCGACCGAGACACGGCGCACCCAGCGCTCAAACAGCGCACGCAGGCGCGGCAGGCCACGCGCTTGCCGCACGGCAGGGAAGAAGATCTCTTCTTCAAAACGCGCGTGGTATTCGCGGATGACGGAGATTTGCAGCTCTTCACGCGAGCCAAAGTGCGCGAAGACACCCGACTTGCTCATCTGCGTGACTTCAGCCAAGGCGCCAATCGACAACCCCTCCAGCCCCATGTGCGATGCCAAGCCCAGGGCGGCCTCGAGAATGGCGGCGCGTGTCTGCTGGCCTTTTTGCAGCGCTTTGGTGCTGGCGGCAACGGTGTCTGAAGATGCGCTCACGGTGGAATCTACAAAATCGAACGGTCGTTCTATTTTGCAGACTTCGCCGCTTGCCGTGCGTCTGTGGGTGTGACTTTTTCTAGGGGCGCATTCCTAGACAACGCCCCGTGCCACTCACTTGCGCGGGTAAACCCGGCCGCGAACGTGAAGCTGCCGCCTCGGCAA
>JANNEX010000390.1:0-1616 GCA_031379155.1 Rubrivivax sp. | reverse complement strand
CGCTCGGCCAATGAGGCCGGCAGGTATTCCTTGACTGCCACCAATTGTTGGTTTTCGCCCTCGGCCAGGTAGACCACGCCAAAGCCGCCCGCCGCCAGCTTTTTTACCACTGTGTAGCCCCCCACCACGGTGCCCGAAGGCAAAGGTGCTGGTTTGGGCTTGGACATAATCGAAGGATTTTTGGGGTGGACTGAATGGCGGTTTATAGCATGACGGGGTACGCCAACGCGGCTGCCGAAGGCGGTGCGGCGGCAGCCGCAGTGACCGTGGAGGCGCGCTCGGTCAACGGCCGTTTTCTCGACCTGGCGCTGCGCCTACCCGACGAAGTGCGCGGCACCGAACCGGCGCTGCGTGAGCTGCTGACCGCCGCCTTCAAGCGCGGCAAGATCGAGCTGCGTGTGGCCACCGGGCGCGACAGCGAACACGCGCTGCCCACGCCAAGCACCGAGCAGCTCAACCGGCTGGCCCACGTGCAAAGCTCGGTCACCGGCTGGATGCCCGAGGCCAGGCCGCTGTCGGTGAACGAAGTGCTGCACTGGTGCCGGGGTGGCGCCACGGCCGAAAAGCTCGATGAGCCCACGCTGGCCGCCGCGCGCCGCTGCATTGCAGGCCTGCGCGAAGCGCGCGAGCGCGAAGGGGCGCGCCTGGTGGTCATGCTCATGGACCGCGTCAAGCGCTTGCGTGAACTGGCGGCACAGGCGGCGCCACTGTTGCCCCAGGTGGTGCAGCGCCAGCAGACACGTTTTCTCGAACGCTGGAACGAAGCCCTGGCCACCGTGCAAGCGGCCGCCAGCGTGCCCGCGCAAGCCCTGCATGAACGTGCCATGGGCGAAGCCGCGAGCTACGCCATCCGCATCGACGTGGCCGAAGAACTCAGCCGCCTGGCGTCGCACCTGGACGAGATTGAACGGTTGTTGGCGGCCGGTGGCGAACTGGGCAAGCGGCTTGAGTTCTTGATTCAGGAATTGCAGCGTGAAGCCAACACGCTGGGCAGCAAGTCAGCGGCGTTGGAGCTGACCACCATATCTGTCGAGATGAAGGTGGCGATTGAGCAGATGCGCGAGCAGGTGCAGAACATCGAGTAACCAGCGAGTGAGCAGCGAGTGAGCCGCGAGCAAGCAGCGCTTCAGCGGTGCATGGCCGGCACCAGCCGGTCTGCCGGGTCGACATGGCTTTCGCTGTCCAGCTCAATCGCCACCTGGGTGCAAACCGCCCGGCACAGCGTGGCGACACGTTCGCTTTGCAGCCGGTAGTACATCTGCGTGCCTTCGCGGCGCTTGCTGAGCACACCGCTGCGGTACAGGGTGTTGAGGTGCTGCGACATGTTGGGCTGGGTGGTGGCTATCTGGCTCAGCAGCTCTGACACGTTCTTTTCGCCGTTGCACACGGCGCTGATGATCTTGAGCCGGATGGGCGTTGACAGCACGCCAAACAACTCAGCCACCGACTCAAAAACCCGCTCTTCGGTGCTTTGTTTTGCCATGCCCAGCCCTCGGTGATGCGTTGCGCGCAATTGTATTCGCAAGCACCGATATTGCGATGCAGTGGCTGCAAGCTTCAGCGGCCCGCCTGCTCCATCAGCAGATAGGTGTTGTAGGCGTTCATGCGGTTGGCAG
>JANNEX010000328.1:0-7055 GCA_031379155.1 Rubrivivax sp. | reverse complement strand
TGCAATTTGAAGACGAGCAGACCATCCGGCGCCAGATTCAAGAGATGCTGCACATCGAAAAAATCTTCGACGAAGATGGCATCAACGCCGAGATTGAAGCCTACGCCGCGCTGGTGCCCGAGGGCAGCAACTGGAAGGCCACCATGCTCATCGAGTACCCCGACGCACATGAACGCAAGCGCGAATTGGGGCGGCTCATCGGCGTTGAAGACCGCATGTTTGTGGAAGTCGAAGGCCACGCGCGTGTCTACGCCATTGCCGACGAAGACCTGGAGCGCGAAAACGCCGAGAAGACTTCGGCCGTGCACTTTGTGCGCTTTGAATTCAACACCGCGCAGCGCCAGGCCATACGCGCGGGCGCGGCCGTGAAAGTGGGCTGCGACCACACGAATTACCCGGCGCATGTGACGGTCGCGCCCGAGACCCTGGCCAGCCTGGCGGGCGACTTGCGCTGACGCGTTATCGTGCCTGCCGGCCCTGAACGATAAGCGCAGGGCAGCATCCAAACACAAAATCTGGAGACCGGCATGGGCAACCCCTTTGGCCTTATCGGACTGGCCGTGATGGGCCAGAACCTCGTGCTCAACGTGGAAAGCCGAGGCTTTGCCGTGAGCGTGTTCAACCGCAGCCCGCAAGCCACCGACAAGTTCGTGGCTGCGCACGCGGGCAAGCGCATCCAGGGCTATCGCACGCTGGCCGAATTTGTGGCCAGCCTGGAGCGCCCGCGCAAAGTCATGCTCATGGTCAAGGCGGGTGCTGCGGTAGACGCGGTCATTGAACAACTGCTGCCCCTGCTGGACAAGGACGACATCGTCATCGACGGTGGCAACAGCCTGTTCACCGACACCGAAAGGCGCGATGCCTGGCTCACGCCGCTGGGCCTGCGCTTCGTTGGCGCGGGTGTCTCGGGCGGCGAAGAAGGCGCGCGCAAAGGCCCGTCCATCATGCCCGGCGGGCCGGCTTCTACCTGGGCCGTGATGCAGCCCATTTTTGAGGCCATTGCGGCCAAGGTCGACGGCCAGCCCTGCGTCGTGCACATCGGCCCTGGCGGCGCCGGGCACTACGTGAAGATGGTGCACAACGGCATCGAGTATGGCGACATGCAACTCATCTGCGAAGCCTATGCGCTGTTCAAGGCGGCCGGCATGGGCACCGACGAGATGGCCGATGTGTTTGACGGCTGGAACCAAGGTGACTTGCAAAGCTACCTGATCCAGATCACCGCCAAGGCGCTGCGCCAACGTGACCCCGAAACCGCGCAGCCGGTGGTCGACCTGATCCTGGACAAGGCGGGCCAAAAAGGCACCGGGCAGTGGACGCTGATGAACGCGGCAGAAAACGCGGTGGTCGTCAGCACCATCAACGCCGCCGTGGAAGCGCGTGTGCTCTCATCCATGAAGGCTGCGCGCGTGGCGGCCAGCAAGCTGCTCAGTGGTCCCAGCGGCAAACTGTCGATGAGCCAACGCGAGCTGGTGGCCAAGGTGCACGACGCCCTGTATGCCAGCAAAGTCGTCAGTTATGCCCAAGGTCTGGATTTGATGCGTGTGCAAAGCGACAAGAAAAACTGGGCGCTGGACCTCGGCGCCATAGCCAGCATCTGGCGCGGCGGCTGCATCATCCGCGCGCGCTTTTTGGCCCACATCACGCAGGCCTACCGTGTCGAGCCGGCTTTGGGCAACCTGATGCTGGCGCCCTTCTTCCGCGAGGTGCTGGGCCGCAGCCAACAAGCCTGGCGCGAAGTGGTGGCCCTGGCTGTGAGCCACGGCATTGCCGTGCCGGCCATGAGCGCGTCACTGGCCTATTACGACAGCTACCGCAGCGCGCGTTTGCCAGCCAATTTGCTGCAAGCGCAGCGCGACTTCTTTGGCGCACACACCTATGAGCGTGTGGACAAGCCGGCGGGCGAGTGGTTCCACACCGCTTGGCCTGAGGTGATTGGTTAGCCTGCCTCTGACGAATCCGCCGCGGAAACATGCAGCGCCGGCAAGCGCTGCGCCCAAGGCATGACTGCTTCTAGTGCCGCGCCCAATTGCAGCAAGACATGCTCTTGCGCCGGGCCAGCCGCCAACTGCACGCCTATCGGCAAACCCGTGGAATGCAGGGCCAACGGCAGCGACAGTGCAGGCGTGCCCATGATGTTGTGTGGCAGCGTGTATTGGCACACCGGGGCGGTGAGCTTGTGCGGCATCTCGTCCAGAGTGACATCGGCGCGGCCCAGGTTGTACAGACCCCAGGGTTCGGCCACGCGCGCGGTGCTGGGCGAGAGCCAGATGTCGTGGCGCGTGAAGTAGGCACCCCACTGGCGCCTGAACCCGTTCAACGCCGCCATGGCGCCCAGAAATTGCGCCGGCTTCATGCTCAGCGCGTACTGATAGACCTTGAAGATGAAGGGCTCCAGCGTGTCCGAGCTGATCTTGTGGCCGCTGCGTTTGGCGTAGCCCGCCAGACGCAAATCAAAACCGAAGAACCAGATGTCCAGCATGTGGCGCATGGCCGCCAGGCCGTCGCCCGCCGGGTTGTCTTCTTCGACATGGTGGCCCATGTGGGCCAGCGCCTGGGCGGTGTTGCGAACCGCCTGCGCCACTTCGGGGTCAGCCGCCACGCCCATCAGCGGCGCGGTGGTAAAGCCTATGCGCAAACGCGGTGCAGTCTGACGCAGCAGTTCTGCATAGGGCAGGGCGGGCTTGGGGATGAGGAAGGGGTCACCCGGTTGCGGCACGGCCAGGCAGTCCAACATCGCTGCCGCGTCGCGCAGCGTTTTGGTCTGCACAAAGTTCTGCGCCAGGCCGTAGCCGTTTTCGTCGAGTTGCGGCGCGAAAGAAATGCGCCCGCGCGATGGCTTCAAGCCCACGCCGCCGCAAAAGCTGGCGGGTATGCGGATGGAGCCCGCGATGTCTGAGCCATGTGCGATGGGCACCATGCCGGCCATGACGGCGGCCATGGCTCCGCCGCTGCTGCCACCCGCGCTGAAGCCTTTGCGCCAGGGGGTGGAGGTGTTGCCGTACAGGGCGGTCTCTGTCGTGCCGGCCATCGAATATTCCGGCGCCGCAGTGCGGCCGATGATGTTGCAGCCCGCCGCTTTCACCAGCTGGCAATAGGCCGTGTCTGCGTCGGCCACCATGCCCTGGCACAAGCGGCTGCCGAACTCGATCTTGCGCCCGCCTTCGTGGCCGAACACGTCTTTCATCAAGAAGGGCACGCCGCGAAAGGGGCCGCTGCCCAGGGTGTTTTCGTCAAGCCCTTCGATGCGGTCAGCGTAGGTCTCGACCACCGCATTCACCTCGCCATTGACTGCTGCGATGGCGCTTGCGGCCAGTGCCGCCAATTCACGCGGGCTGACTTCGCGCGCCGCCACCAAGGCGGCCAGGCCCAGCGCGTCGTGGCTGGCATATTCACTCAGGTTCATGGTTAGCCTTTCTTCAATCAGTATTTGGCCAATCACCAGCCGTAAAAGCGTGGCCAGCGAATCAGGCTGCCGTCGGCCTGTATGACCTCATAGGCCGGGAACTGTGCCGCCGTGGCGCAGGCGTGGTTGGGCAGCACACGCAGCCGCGTGCCGACGGCAAACTGCCGCTCCATTTGACTGCTAGGCCTGCCGTCGCGCCACGACAGGATGCCGTGTTCCTGGTTGGCACCGCTCATGATCAAGCCCTCAATGAGCTGGCCGCGCTCGTCGCACACAGCGCCGTAGCCTTGGTCGACGCGCTGGTCTTGCGTGCCACGGTCGCGGCTCATGGCCATCCAGCCGGCGTCCACCAGCACCCAGCCTTTTTCTTGCTGATGGCCGATGACGGTGCACAGCACCGACAGTGCAATGTCGTCATGGCCGCACACGCCCACGCCTTGCATCACCAGGTCGTGAAAGACGTAAACGCCCGCGCGCACCTCGGTCACGCCTGCCAGATGGACGGCTGACAGCGCCGTGGGTGTGCTGCCCACGCTCACTTCAGGGCAGGGCAGGCCGGCGGCGCGCAGGCGCTGAGCGGCGCGCACGCAGCGGCTGCGTTCTTGCTCGGCCATGGCTTGCAGGGCGGTGGGCGTGCGGCATTCGTAGGACGCGCCAGCGTGAGTCATCACGCCCTTCAATACCGCGCCGCCGGCGTGCAGCGTGCGGCCCACGTCCAGCAGCAGCTCTGATTCAGGCAGCACACCGGCGCGGTGGCCATCGGTGTCGATTTCGATCATCACGACGAAGCGATGGCCGCTGTCCACCAAGGCTTGTGCGGCGGCCACCGAGTCCACCACCACCGTCAAGTCGCAGCCGCGTTCGCGCAGCGCGCGCGCTTGAGCCAGCTTGGTGCCGGCGATGCACACGGCATACAGGATGTCATTGATGCCGGCGTCAAAAAACTCCTGGGCCTCTTTCAGCGTCGAGACCGTGATGCCACGCGCCCCGGCCGCCAACTGCATTTGCGCCACAGGCAGGCACTTCGCGGTTTTGACGTGCGGCCGCAGCCGCGCGCCGAGGCCGCTGACGCGCTGCTGCATGTGGCTGATGTTGCGCTGCAAACGCGCCAGGTCCAACAGCGCGGCGGGGGTGGCAAGCGTGGTGATGTCCATGACCCACATCCTAGCTGTGCTGCGGCCTAGTTCAGCCTGGTGGGGCGACAGCGACAGCCGTGAAGCGCAGCCGCAGCGCGTCCACGCTGTAGACCGCCAGCCCGACCCAGATCAGCACAAAGCCCACCAGACGCGTGGCGTCAAAGGCTTCGCCAAACACCCACACACCCAGCATAAATTGCAGCGTCGGCGACAGGTACTGAAGCACGCCCACGGTGGCCAGTGGCAAGCGGCGTGCGGCGGCGGCAAAACACACCAGGGGCAGAACGGTCAGCGGGCCGGCCAGGGCCAGCCACAGCGTCAGCGTGGTGTCGCCGCGCAGCAAGGCGCCGTCGTGCTGCAAGGTCCACCACAGCAGCAAAGGCAGGGCAGGGATGGCCATGAGCGCGGTCTCCAGCGTCAGGCCTTCCAGCGCACCCAGGCGCGCGGTCTTGCGCACCAGGCCGTACAGCGCAAACAGGGCCGCGAGCGACAGCGCCACCCAGGGCGGATGCGCAGCCGCAAACGTCAACCACAGCACACCGGCGCCAGCGAAGGCCACCGCCAGCCACTGCGCGCGGTGCAGCTTTTCATGCAGCACCAGCATGCCCAGCGCCACGCTGAACAGCGGGTTGATGAAGTAGCCCAGGCTGGCCTGCAACACTTGGCCGTTAGCCACCGCCCACACATAAAGCAGCCAGTTGGCGCTGATGAGCACGGCGCTCAGTGCATACACGCCCAACTGTTGCGGCTGGCGCCACACGTCGGCCAGCCAGCGCCAACGCCGCAGCACCAGCAAGAGCAGCGCCACGAACAGCAGCGACCACAGCGCGCGGTGCAGCACGATCTCCAGCGCGTGCACGCTTTTCAGGTGCACAAAGTACAGCGGGTACAGGCCCCAGGTGCAAAAGGCCAGCAGGGCATAGACGACACCACGGTTCATCGGCTGCATTGTGGGTGACTGGGTGAAAGAGTGAATGTGGCCGCCACCACAATGCCGCGATGCCTGTGCATGACATCCACCGTGTCCTGGCTGCAGAAGCGGTGTCCAACTTCGGCAGCATGCTCAGCCGTTTGGCTATCCCGTTTCTGGCCGCCTTGCACTTGCAAGCCAGCGCTGCGCAGATGGCCGCTTTGCTGGTGGCTGATGTGCTGGCAGCGGCGTTCGGTGGCCTGTGGCTGGCCGGCTGGATAGACCGCCGCAGCAAACGCGCCGTGATGCTGCTGGCCGACGGCGCACGCTGCCTGCTGCTGGCCACCTTGGCGCTGTTGACCTGGGCTGGCACCCTGCACTTCACCGTCTTGCTGCTGGCCTCTGCCGCGTCGGGCGTGATGACGGTGGCTTTTGAGCTGGCGCGCTCGGCCTGGATGGCGCAGCAGCTGCCACACGCGCAACTGCCCCAGCGCAACGCGCAACTGTCAGTGGTGGCCAGCCTGTCAGAGACGGCGGCGTTTGCCATCGGCGGCTGGCTCTACCAGGGCTTGGGCGCCGCGTGGGCGCTTGCGGTGGATGCGCTGAGCTATGCCGCGTCAGCGCTGTGCCTGCGCGGTGTGGACGCGGCAGCAAGCTTGGCCGCGCCAACGCAGGCCAGCGCTTGGCAAGCCATGAAGCAAGACGTGGCCGCTGGCTGGGCGGCCATTGCTGCGCAGCCCAGCTTGCGCGCCTTGACGGGTGTTGAAGCACTGCTGGGTTTTGCGATGGCGCTGACCGGCACCGCCTACATGATTTACGTTGTGCGCGACGTGGCGCTGGCCCCCGGGCCCTTGGGCGTAATTGCTGCCACGGGTGCCTTGGGCGCAGTGGCGGGCGGCGCATGCGCGGGCTGGCTGGGCCGTCGCTTCGGTCCAGCCACCGCCATCACGTTGGGCTTGGCTGGCTTTGCCGTGGGCACCGCCTGCATCCCCATGGCGCAAAGCGCGGGCTGGGTCGCCATCGCCTGGTTGGTGGCGCAACAAATCGTGGGCGACGCCGGCCACACTTTGTACGCCGTGCACGACCGCACGCTGCGCCAGACGGCAGTCAGCGGCGATCTGCTGGCCCGCGTGGACGCCGCCATGCGCGGCGCCGGCCAAGTCGCCAGCTTGGCGGGCGCCTTGGTGGGCGGCGTGCTGGGCACGGCCAGCAGCGCACGCACGGTGCTGTGGCTGGCAGCAGCCACGGCTGGCGCAGCGGCTGCGCTGGCTTGGTTGAAGTTACGCCAGCCTCAACCGGGAAAGCCAGGGTGACCGGCCGCAGCGCCAAGCGCATCATGCGCGGCATGTCCCGCACCGCCCGCACCGCCCTTACGCCGCCACCGCGCCTGGCTTTGCTCTACCCCGGTGACCTGCAAGCGCGCCGCCGCGCCGACCCGCAAGCCAGCCGCTTTGCGGCCCTGTTCGACGCCTTCGCAGCGGCCGGGCTGGCGGCAGAACCCGCCGTCTATCACGACGACTTCGCGGCAGAAGTGGAAGCACAACTGCGCGAAGTGCAGGCTGTGCTGGTGTGGTGCAACCCCATTGAAGGCGGACGGCGCCGC
>JANNEX010000320.1:0-11870 GCA_031379155.1 Rubrivivax sp. | reverse complement strand
GCAGTGACCAGATTGGCCGCCACCACCGCTTCAACCAGGATGCTGAACTGCGGCAGCGACTGCGCCGTCTGCACCAGGCTTTTGTCGGCGGGCAACAGCACTTTGTCGATGACGTGTACGACGCTGTTGCCGGCTTCCAAGTCGGTGGCGGTGATGTTGGATTTGCGGTTGCGCCCGTCGTTGATGACCAGTGCCGTGCCAGCAGCGTCGATCTTGAAGATGCCGCCCTGGGCAGTGGTGATGGCTTTGCCGGGCGGCACAGCGGCCTTGACGACCCGGCTGGCCAGCACGTGGTAGGTCAGCACTTGGGTCAGCAAGGGCTTGTTGGCCAGCAACTGGGCTTTGCTCAGGCCGAGTTCAGTCAGCAGCGCGGCAAAGGCTTCATTGGTGGGCGCAAACAGCGTGACGGGGGCGCCGCCGTTGAGCGCCGGCGCCAGCTCGGCCGCCGCCACAGCCTCGCCCAGAATCGTGAAGCGGCTGTCGGCCTGTACGACTTCGAGCGCGCTAGCCGGGTGATCGTCACCGCCGCAGGAAGCAACAGCACTCAACGTGGCTGCAACAAGCAGCATCTTGAACCATCGACTCATAGCTCATCTCCGTGGGTGTAGGGCGGTCTTGCCCTGCCGCGTCACCCCTGTGGTGATGTGGCGGCCGGAGTATGGACGATTAAGTTCTCAATGTGAACTGTATGGTTATATTGTGACTTGTCAGTCACAATTGAGCTATTTGCTTGCTTCCACGCTCGCTGAGGCGCTTGCCGAGGTGCTCGGATTCAGCGTCTCGCAGCCCGCAGCAGCCAGCCAAGGGTCGCGGTCTTCACCGCCAAAAACCTCAATCAAGAAGTCAATGAAAGCACGCGTGCGCGCCGGCAAATGACGCCGCGTGGGCATGCCCGCCCATAACGTGACGTGAAACATGCGCCACTGCGGCAGCACACGTTCCAGCGCGTTTTCCAGCAGCGCGTCTTCGATCACGTAAGACGGCAAGCCCGCAATGCCCAGCCCGGCCAGCGCCGCCGCGTACATGGTGTCGATGTGGGTCGTGGACAGCGACGGGTGCTGCGTGCTGGTCAGCGTGTAGGTCTCGCCTTCAGGCTCATCGTCGCCAAAGTTGCCACTGTAAAAAGTCAGCCCACGCTGCAAGGCGCCCACGGGCGGGACGATGGCTTTGTGCTGCCGCAATTCACGCGGGTGCTGCGGGCGGCCAAACTGTTCCAGGTACTGCGGTGAGGCGCAGACCACGACTTCGGTGCGCGCCAGGCGGCGCGCGATGAAGTCGCCATCGGGCGCGTCGCGGCTGGTGAACAGGGTCACGTCGAAGGCTTCATTCACCGTCTCCACCGGCCCCGGCGACGACAGCTCTAAGGTCACCTGCGGATAAGCGGCCTGAAAGCGCGGCAGGTGTTTGGCCAGTTGATGCACGGCAATGGCCGGTGGGCACAGCACACGCAAATGGCCACGTGGCACCTTGGTGGCTTCGCTGGCCAGCGCGTCTGACTCTTCCACGCCCAGCAGCACGCTGCGCACACGCTCCAGGTATTGCTCGCCTACTTCGGTGAGCGAAATGCTGCGCGTGGTGCGGTTGAGCAAGCGCGCGCCCAGGTGCGTTTCAAGCTCGGCCACCATGCGTGTGACCACCGGTGGCGCCATGTCCAAAGCACGCGCGGCTTTGGCGAATCCGCCTTCGTCCACCACCTTGGCAAAGACCTTCATGGCGCGCAGTTGATCCATCGTTTTCTTTCGCTTCTTTCTTCCGTGTTTGTGAACGCTGCATTCGCAAGCGCCCCATTTTTCGTCGAGGCCTGAATGCCTAGAGTTGCGTTCATCGATGAAGCCATTTCGTAAATCAGCTCACCGACGCCTTATTCAACCCCCTTCTTTTTGGAGATTTTCATGAACGTCAAGCACATCATCGCCGCACTTGCTTTTGGCTTTGCCGGCAGCGCCGCCATGGCCGACGACATCACCGTGGTCAAGGACAACTTCGTCAGCACGAAAACGCGCGCAGAAGTGAAAGCCGAAGTCTTGAAAGCGCGTGCTGCGGGCGTGCTGCAATTTGCCACCGAGACCCAGTCGAATGTGCAAGGACAGGTCGACGTGCCCGTGGTGCAAGCCGCGCAGCCGCTGACACGCGCTGCCGTGCGTGCCCAAGCCATCAAAGGCCCGCACATCCAGGCCGGCGAATTTGGCACTGCTGCCTGAAGACATACACCCAGCGGCGGATGCCGCGCCGCGTTTGACGGGTGTGGTCTTGTCGCCAACAGCCACAATCCCGTACCCCACTTTTTGAGTTGCCGCGCCGTGCCCCACCCGGGCCCGGGGCGGCGCTTGCATTTTGATGTTCGCCTACTTCGAAAAGCGCATCCGCCCCACGGCCGTGCCCGGCACAGCGCCACCGCAAGGCCTGCTGGCGTTTTACTGGCACTTTGTCAAACAGACCAAGCACCTGTTTGGCGCCATGTTCGTCACCAGCCTGATGGTGGCGCTCATCGACACCCTGATCCCCGTCTTCATCGGCAAGCTGGTGCGGCTGATGGAAGCGCAAGACCGCGCCGCCGCTGTGGCCCACGCGCTGCCCGCGCTGCTGGCCATGGCCGCACTGGTGCTGATTGGCCGGCCGCTGGCGCTGCTGCTGGAAAGCCTGGTGCGCAACAACGCTGTCGTGCCCGGTGTCACCAGCCTCATCCGCTGGCAAAGCCATTGGCATGTGGTGCGCCAGAGCTGGCCGTTTTTTCAGAACGACTTTGCAGGCCGCATTGCCAACCGCGTCATGCAAACCAGCAATGCGGTGCGCGAAAGTGTCGTCAGCTGCATCCGCGCCGTTTGGTACATCGTGATCTACGGCGTCTCGGCGCTGATCTTGATGGCCTTGAGCGACTGGCGTTTGGCCATCCCGACGCTGCTGTGGTTCTTGGCTTACGGCTTTTTTCTGCGCCACTTTGTGCCGCAGATGCGTGACCTGGCCAAGACCAGTTCAGAGCTGCGCAGCAAGGTCATGGGCCGCGTGGTGGACAGCTACACCAACATCCTCACCGTCAAGCTCTTCGCCCGCGCGCGCGACGAAGACGCCTATGTGCGCGAAGTGATTGAAGACCACCGTGGCGCCATCGCCGCGCACATGCGCCTGATCACGCGCTTCATGACCACGCTGTCAGCCTTGAACGCCGCGCTGCTGGTCAGCACTGCCGCCATCGGCATCACGCTGTGGGGCCAGGGCGCGATTGACGCTGGCACCGTGGCCACCGCGCTGCCGCTGGCCTGGTCGATTGCCAACGTGGCCGGCTTTGTGAGCTGGGAAGTGACGGGCATTTTCGAGAACATCGGCGTCGTGCAAGAAGGCATGGAAACCATCGCCGTGCCGCACGCCATGGACGACAAGCCGCAGGCCCGTGACCTGACGGTGAGCGAAGGCGAAATCCGCATCGAACACCTCAGCTTCACCTATGGCCGCAGCGACGGCAAAAAGGTGCTGGACGACTTGAACCTCGTCATCAAGCCCGGGCAACGTGTGGGTGTGGTCGGCCGCTCGGGCGCGGGCAAGAGCACGCTGGTGAACTTGCTGCTGCGTTTTCATGACCTTGAAGAGGGCAGCATCCGCATCGACGGCCATGACATCCGCGAGCTGACGCAAGAAAGCCTGCGTGGCGCCATTGGCATGGTGACGCAGGACACCTCGCTGCTGCACCGCTCCATCGCCGCCAACATCGGCTACGGCAAGACCGGCGCCACGCAGGCCGAGATCGAAGCTGCGGCGCACAAGGCGCAGGCCCATGAATTCATCATGGGCTTGCAAGACTGGCAAGGCCGCACAGGCTACGACGCGCATGTGGGCGAGCGTGGTGTCAAGCTCAGCGGCGGCCAGCGCCAGCGCGTGGCCATTGCGCGCGTGGTGCTCAAAGACGCACCCATCCTGGTGCTGGACGAAGCCACGTCGGCGCTGGACAGCGAGGTCGAACTGGCCATCCAAAGCCAGCTGCTGGGCCTGATGGAAGGCAAGACGGTGATTGCCATTGCGCACCGCCTGTCAACAATAGCGCGCATGGACAGGCTGATCGTGCTGGAGCAGGGCCGCATCGTTGAGCAAGGCAGCCACGCCGAGCTGCTGGCGCTGGGCGGGCACTACGCCAAGCTGTGGTCGCACCAGAGCGGTGGCTTCCTGGCCGAAGACCTGGTGGACGATGTCGCGCAGGATTTGACGTAGCCGGCAACGCCTCTGTGTCCCCATGGCGGGCCGGGGTTTGAGGGGCCCGACAATCAGGCCCCCATGGAACTCATCACTTTCGGCCTCGACTTCATCATGCATGTCGACCGCCACCTGACCGACTTCGTGGCGCACTACGGCAACTGGGTCTACGCGCTGCTGTTCTTGATCATCTTTGTCGAAACCGGCGTCGTGGTCATGCCCTTTTTGCCTGGCGACTCGCTGCTCTTTGTGGTGGGCGCGCTGTGCGGGCTGGGGCTGATGAATTTGCCGCTGTCGATGGCGCTGCTCACCGCCGCCGCCATCCTGGGCAACCAGACCAACTACGCGATTGGCCGCCGCATCGGCCCGCGTGTCTTTGCCTGGCCCAAGTCACGTTGGTTCAACCGCGACGCGTTTGACCGCATGCACGCCTTTTACGAAAAGTACGGCGGCATCACCATCGTGGCGGCGCGCTTCATGCCTTTCTTGCGCACCTTCGCGCCCTTTGTGGCCGGCGTGGCGCAAATGACGCGCAGCAAGTTCACCTTCTACGACGTGAGCGGCGGCGCGCTGTGGGTGTGCAGCTTCACCATCGCCGGTTACCTGTTTGGCAACATGCCCTGGGTGCAGAAAAACCTGTCGCACATCATCTGGGCCATGATCGTCATTCCGGGGCTGGTGGTCATTGCAGGTGCGCTCAAGTCAAAAGTTAGGGGCAGGCCGCAATCACCTGTGCCACCGCCGCCGTGAGCTTTTTGCCGTAGGGCACATGCAGGAATTCGTTGGGCCCGTGGGCGTTGCTCTTGGGGCCCAGCACGCCGCAGACCATCATCTGCGCCTTGGGGAAGCCTTTGGCCAGCATGCTCATCAGGGGAATCGTGCCGCCCTGGCCGACAAAGCCCAGCGGCGCGCCAAAGTGGGCTTGTGAGGCGGCGCCCAGCGTTTCTTCCAGCCATGGCGCCAGGTCGGGCGCGTTCCAGCCGGTGGCGCCCAGGGCACCGGCGCGGCCGTCGGCTTGGAAGGTGACTTTGGCGTTGTAGGGCGCGTTGTCCTCGAGCAAGGTTTTCAGCTTCAAGCTGGCTTCGTTGCCGTCCACCATGGGCGGCAGACGCAGGCTGAGCTTGAAGGCCGTGTAGGGGCGCAGCACGTTGCCGGCGTTGCCCAGGTCGGGGAAGCCTTCGACGCCGGTGACTGACAGCGTGGGCCGCCAGGTGCGGTTGAGCAAGGCTTGCACGGGGTCTGTGGTGGTCGGCAGGCTTGGGCCGCCGTCAGCGCCGCAAGCCCAGGGAAAACGCTTCCAGACTTCGTCTTTGAGCACCGCCGCCGTGGCCTGCGCTTGCGCCAGTCTTGAGGCCGGCACTTCGCAGTGAAAACTGTCGGGCAAGAGGCGGCCGGTCTTGCTGTCTTCCAGGCGGTCCAGTACCTGGCGCAAGATGCGAAAGCTGCTGGGCACGACGCCGCTGGAGTCACCTGAGTGCACACCTTCGGTGAGGATTTCCACCTTCAGCACACCACTCACCATGCCACGCAGGCTGGTGGTTAGCCACAACTGGTCGTAGTTGCCGGCGCCACTGTCCAAGCACACCACCAAGCCGACGTTGCCCAGGCGCGGCTTCAAGGCGTCCAGGTAGGCCGGCAGGTCAGGGCTGCCGCTTTCTTCGCAGCTTTCGATCAGGCCCACGCAGCGCGGGCGCGCGATGCCTTGTTGGTCCAGCGCTTCAATCGCGGTGATGGCGGCGTAGACGGCATAACCATCGTCGGCACCACCACGGCCGTAGAGCAGCCCGTTTTCATACTTCGGCATCCAGGGGCCCAGGTCTTTGCGCCAGCCGTTGAATTCGGGTTGTTTGTCCAGGTGGCCGTAGAGCAGCACGGTATCTGCACTGCCGCTTGCATCTGCCTTGGTGGCCGGGATGTCAAAAAAGATGACCGGCGTGCGACCTTCGATGCGCACCACTTCCAGCGTTAGCCCTGCCACGCCACGGCTTTCGACCCAGGCGGCAGCGTCGCGCACCACACGGTCAAGCAGGCCGTGTTCGGCCCAGGCGGCGTCGAACATGGGGCTCTTGGCCGGCACGGCGATGTAGTCGGTGAGCGCGGGCACGATGCGCTGGTCCCAGGCTTCGTTGGCGTACTGGGTAAGGGCGGCGAGTTCTGCGGGGCGGGCGGGGGCGTTCATGGGCGGCTTTCCTGGGTTTCGTCGCTAGGGACGGCAAGCGTGTGGAGCCAGCGGGTCAGCTGGGCCAGCGGCTGCGCGCGTTCGGGCTCGTTGAAGATCTCATGGTAAAGCTGGGGGAAGACTTGTGCGGTGACAACCGCAGCCGGTGCGGCAGCCGCAAAAGCCGCGCTGCCAGCAGGCGCCACACAACGGTCAGCGCCGGCCCACAACAGCAGCGTGGGCAGTGTCCAGCGCGCGGCACTGGCTTGCACCAGCGCAGCGGCGTCGACGATGAAGCGCACCAGGCGCGGCGTGACACGGTCGTGCACCAGTGGGTCTTGCACATAGCGCTTCACCACATCGGGGTCGCGGCTGATCCACTCGGGCTTGAGGCCGTTGTGCAGTGCCAGGCGTGGCGCCAGCGGCGCGGCCACCGCCAACAGCGTTTTTTGGAAAGCGCTCATGCCGGGGTCGAGTGCGGGGGACGACAGCACCAGGCCGTCGAGCTTGCGTGACCAGGGCGCGGGTAAGGCTTGCAAGGCCTCAGCCACAAAACGCGCCGCTATCAAGCCACCCAGGCTGTGGCCGAGCAGCACATGCGGGCCTGCACCACGCTCGGCGTCGATGACCATGGCCACGTCACTGAGCATGGCTTGGCTGGCAGCGATGCCGCCACGTGGCCCTTCGCTGCGGCCGTGGCCGCGCAGGTCGTGGCCCATCACATGCCAGCCCGCCACGTTCAATGTGGCCGCCACGCCTTCGTAGCGGCCCAGGTGCTCGCCCAGGCCGTGCACGATTTGCACCGTGCCGCGCGCCGGGCCCAGCGCGGGCCAGCGGCGCACATAGAGCGCGAGCCCGTCGGTGGTGCGCAGACTGTCGCTCATCTCAGTGGCGACTCAAGCTGCCTTGATCATGCAGAAGGCGCACAGCTTGTTGCCGTCCAAATCCCGAAAGTAGGCGCCGTAAAAACCGGCGCCACGCGGTCCGGCCGGGCCTTCGTCGGTGGCTCCCAGGGCCAGTGCTTTTTTGTAGAGGGCCTCGACCTGCTCGGGGCGCAAGAACACCAGCGCCGCCATGTTGCCGTTGCCTGCGCTGGCTGGCTTGCCGTCAAAGGGTTTCATGACAGCCAGGCTGGGTTTGTCCCAGGCCACGCCCCAGGCAATGCCACTGTCGTTTTCCCACAAGCGCTTGGCGCCCATGTCGACCAGCAGCGCGTCGTAAAAGGCGGCGGCGCGTGGCAAGTCGTTGGTGCCCAGGGTGATGTAGCCAATCATGGTCAGTTTCCCGTCAAAGTTTGAAGTCGTAGTCGATGAGCAGCGGCGCGTGGTCTGAAAAGCGCTGGTCCAGGTAAATCGACTCGCGCTTGGCAGTGGCCGCCAATGCAGGGGTGGCAAAGTGATAGTCAATTCGCCAACCCACGTTGTTGGCCCAGGCTTGGCCGCGTGCGCTCCACCAGGTGTACTGCTCGGGCTTGTTATTGAGCGTGCGAAACACATCCACCAAACCACCCGCGCCCAGCAGCTTGCTGACCCAGGCGCGCTCGTCGGGTGTGAAGCCGCTGTTCTTCTGGTTGCTCTTCCAGTTTTTGAGGTCGATTTCCTGGTGCGCAATGTTGACGTCACCCATCAGGATGAATTCGCGCTCGGCCTTGAGCTTCATCAGGTGCAGGTACATCTTGGCCAGGAAGCGGAACTTGGCGTCTTGGCGCTCAGGCCCGGTGGTGCCGCTGGGGAAGTAGCAACTGATGAGGCTGAGCTTGCGCTTGGTGGTGTCAAAACGTGTTTCAACCCAGCGCCCTTCGGCATCGAACTCTTTGCTGCCAAAGCCGATCAAGACATCACTGGGCGCCTTCTTGGTGTACAGGCCCACACCCGAGTAACCCTTCTTCTGCGCGTAGTGAAAATGGCCCTGCAAAGCGCCCACGCGGTCCAAGACACCAGACACATCTTCTGACTGGGCCTTGAGCTCTTGCACGCCCATACAATCTGCGCCAGTGCTTTCAGCCCAGGCCACAAAGCCCTTTTTCGCCGCAGAGCGTATGCCGTTGAGGTTGAGCGTGATGAGTCTGAAAGCCAAAATCACTCCCTGCAAATGATGAACAGCCTGGCCACGCCCGAGCCTGAAACTGCGCCTTCACTGGCGCAAGACTTCGTGCAGTTTGCGCTGCAAGCGGGTGTGCTCAGGTTTGGCGAATTCAAGACCAAGGCCGGCCGCTTGTCGCCCTACTTCTTCAATGCCGGCCTCTTTGACGACGGCGCCAAGCTGGGCCGCCTGGCGGAATTCTATGCACGCCGGCTGCTGCAAGGCGACGTGGTTTTCGACATGCTCTTTGGCCCTGCCTACAAGGGCATCACGCTGGCCAGTGCCACCGCCGTGGCGCTGGCGCGCCTGGGCCGCAACGTGCCCTATGCCTACAACCGCAAAGAGGCCAAAGACCACGGCGAAGGTGGCCAGCTTGTCGGCGCGCCGCTGCGCGGTCGCGTTTTGATCATCGATGACGTCATCTCTGCCGGCACTTCGGTGCGTGAATCCATCGCCATGATCAAGGCCGCCGGTGCCCAGCCCTGTGGCGTGGCCGTGGCCATGGACCGCCAGGAACGTGCCACGCAAGACGGCGGCGATGTGCCTTGGAGCGCGGTGCAATTCGTGACGCGCGAACTGGGCTTGCCGGTGGCGGCCATCACCACGCTGGCTGACTTGATGGCCTATCTGAACCACCACGCGGCACCCGAGTTGGCCGCGCACGCCGCCACCGTGGCTGCCTACAAAGAGCGCTATGGCGTTTGAGCTTCGCCAGCGCTTCATGCCCGTAAGCCGCCCAGTGCTGGGCGCGCTGTTGTGCTGCGCCGCACTGGCCGCCAGCGCGCAGCCGGCCAAGCCTGCCACCGGCATCTACACCTGCATCGACGACAAAGGCAAACGCCTCACCGCTGACCGCCCGATTCCCGAATGCGCTAACAAAGAGCAGCAACTGCTCAACCGCGACGGCTCGGTGCGCGCGGTGATTGCGGCCACGCTGACCGCCGAAGAGCGTGCTGAAAAAGAGGCCCGCGACCGCGCTGCGCTGGAAGCGCGCAACGCCCAGGCCGACGCCGTGCGCCGTGACCGCAACCTGATGGCGCGCTTTCCCAACGAAGCCGCGCACAACCGCGCCCGCGAAGCTGCTGCCGACACCGTGCGCCTGGCCATGAAGGCCAGTGAGTTGCGCCTGCGTGACCTGGAAGCCGAACGCAAACCGCTGCGCGACGAGGCCGAGTTCTACCAAAGCCGCACACTGCCGGGCAAGCTCAAGGCAGCCATCGACGCCAATGACGCGGGCATGGAAGCGCAGCGTTCGTCCAGCGCCAACCAAGAGGCCGAGCTGGTGCGCATCAACAAGATTTACGACGCCGAACTTGATCGCTTGAAGCGCCTGTGGGGCGGCGTGCAGGCCGGCACGTTGGGGCCACTGCCTGTGCCACCGCCGCCCTTGAAGCCGGCGGCTGCGCCGTCCAAGCCCAAAGCGGCCTCGGCGGCTTCAGCCGCGCACTGAGCGCAGCGGGCTCAGGGCTGTTGCAAGCGCTGGCGCAACAACTCGCCGGCCTGCGCCGGGTTGGCCTTGCCCTGGCTGGCCTTCATGACCTGGCCCACCAGCGCGTTGAAGGCTTTGTCTTTGCCGGCGCGAAATTCCGCCACCGATTTTTCATTGGCGGCGATGACTTGATCGACGATGGCCACCAACGCGCCGCTGTCGCTCATCTGCTTCAAGCCCTTGGCGCTGATGACCGCATCCACATCCGCCGTTTCGCCCGACCACAGCGCGTCAAAGACCTGGCGCGCGCCGTTGTGCGACAGCGTGGCGTCGGCCACGCGCACGATCAGCGCAGCCAGCGTGGCGCTCGCCAGAGCGATGTGGCCGATGTCGCGGCCTTCGGTGTTGATGCGCTTGGAGACTTCGCCCATCAACCAGTTGGCGGCCAGCTTGGGCTGCTGGCTGGCGTCGCGCACCGCTTCGTAATAACGCGCAAAGTGCAGGCTCTGGGTCATCAGCGCCGCGTCGTCCACGCTCAGGCCGTCGTCACGCACAAAGCGCGTGGCCATGGCGGCGGGCAGCTCGGGCATGGTGGCTTTGACGGCCGCCATCCAGTCGGCTGAAATCACCAGCGGCGGCAGGTCGGGGTCGGGAAAGTAGCGGTAGTCGTGTGCGTCTTCCTTGCTGCGCATGGCGCGCGTTTGCCCGCTATCGGGGTTGAACAGCACGGTGGCCTGTTCAATGGCCAGGCCGTCTTCGACACGGTCTATCTGCCACTGCACTTCAAAGTCGATGGCCTGCTGCAAAAAGCGAAAACTGTTGAGGTTCTTGATCTCGCGCCGCGTGCCCAAAGCGCCGCCGGGCTTGCGCACCGAAACGTTGGCGTCGCAGCGAAAACTGCCCTCTTGCATGTTGCCGTCGCAAATGCCCAGCCAGACCACCAGCGCGTGCAGTGCCTTGGCGTATTCCACCGCTTCGGCGCTGCTGCGCATGTCGGGCTCGGTGACGATTTCCAGCAGCGGCGTGCCGGCGCGGTTGAGGTCAATGCCGGTGGCGCCAGCAAAGTCTTCGTGCAGGCTTTTGCCCGCATCTTCTTCCAGGTGAGCGCGTGTCAGGCGCACGCTGCGCAGCTTGCCGTGCAAGACAAACTCAACATGCCCGCCTTGCACCACCGGCGTTTCGTACTGGCTGATCTGGTAGCCCTTGGGCAGGTCAGGATAGAAGTAGTTCTTGCGCGCGAAGATGGACAGCGGCGCCACCGTGGCGCCCACCGCCAGGCCAAAGCGAATGGCGCGCTCGACGGCGCCGCGGTTCATCACCGGCAGCGTGCCAGGCAAGGCCAGGTCCACCGCGCAGGCTTGCGTGTTGGGCGGCGCGCCAAATTGGGTGGACGCGCCGCTGAAGATCTTGCTGGCGGTGGAGAGTTGGGCGTGGGTTTCCAGGCCAATGACGACCTCGTAACCGCGGATCAAAGGGCTGCTGTGTGGCATCTCAAATCAGCATTTCGATGTGGCGTCTCAATAACCCGCAGGGCTGCGGCTGTGGAAGTCGGTGGCCTGCTGCAAGGCGTGCGCGGCATGCAGCAAGCTGGCTTCGTCAAAGTAGTTGCCGATGAGCTGCAAACCCACAGGCATGCCTCCTTCGCCAAAGCCCGCCGGCACGCTCATGCCCGGCAAGCCGGCCAGGCTGGCGGGCAGCGTAAAGATGTCGGCCAGGTAGGCCTTGACGGGGTCGTCGGCTTGTTCGCCCAGCTGCCACGCCACAGTGGGCGCCACCGGGCCGGCGATGAGGTCGCAGTGTTTGAAGCAGGCCGCAAAGTCGTCAGCAATCATGCGCCGCAGCTTTTGCGCTTGCAGGTAATAGGCGTCGTAATAACCATGGCTGAGCACATAGGTGCCGATCATGATGCGGCGTTTCACCTCGGGGCCAAAGCCCTGGGCACGCGTCTTTTTGTACATGTCCATCAAGTCGCCGTGCTGGGCCGCGCGGTGGCCGAACTTGACGCCGTCAAAGCGGCCC